>JAMPDR010000041.1 GCA_023665555.1 Ruminococcus sp. | reverse complement strand
ATACCTTCTTTCTTCTTTTTTACTAAAAATGGGTCACATCTATTTACAACACAGATTTATTATGAAAACATATCATTTTCGTTTCTTGACTAAAGTACGATCTCAGTGTATAATAAATTATTAATATTCTAAATAGACTACCAAAACTGACGTAAACTCAGGTGAAATGCTATTACCACCTGAGTCAACATCAATCTCCCCATAAAAACGACTTTATCCGTATGCGTTTTCGGGTTTTGTCACAGCAAACAAACGAGAATGTCTAACCTTTTCAAGGCTGTATTGATTATATCAGTTGTAGTCCTGCAAAATCAAGGTGAATATTGAACTAAGAATCAACTAATATTTTATTGGATTTGTATAGTCCTACAAAGGAAAAGTTATGACCAAAGAAGAACTTAAAGATTATCACAGAGAATACAACAAAGCAAAATATAAAACCGTTAAAGTGTACATTCCCACCGATGAATACCCAAAAATTGAAGAATACATAAAGAACAAGGGCTTCAAGGTCAGTGAGTATATGCGAAAGCTGCTTGAAGAGGATATGCAGAATAATAAGCAAGCATAAAATTTAATCACAATCTCACTTCGCGGATAAAATTTAAAGGCTACACGCACTTTTCCCGCGACCACAACTCCTCACTCCTCACTCCTAATTCCTCATTATCCTCATGCACTTATGCACAAACTTAACAATGCGGGTAAGAACCTACCGTATCGTAGATTCTTGCCCGCATATTGTTATTATTACTATAAATTTACACTAACTTTCTTCCCATGAGAACACCCATGACCGATGCCATCATCAAGCCGCGTGTCCAGCCTGATGAATCGCCCAGGCAGTGCAATCCCTTGACACTTGTGTTAAAATCAGCGTCCATTTTGACTCTGTTGCTATAGAACTTAAGTTCGGGTGAATAAAGCAGAGTTTCGGTTGACGCAAAACCCTCAACAACGTGATCCATCGCTTTAATGAAGTTGATGATGTTCGTCATCGCTCTGTACGGCATAGCAGCGGTAATATCACCTGCAACAGCGTCGGGAAGAGTCGGTCTGACGTTCGACTGCGAAAGTTCCTTTTCCCAAGTGCGCTTTCCGTCAAGGATGTCGCCGAAACGCTGAACAAGGATATGTCCCGTGCCGAGCATGTTTGTCAGTTCACCCACCTTTTGCGCATATGCAATCGGCTGATTAAACGGATAGCTGAAATTGTGTGAGCACAAAATTGAAAGGTTTGTGTTGTCTGATTTTCTCTCTTTATATGAGTGACCGTTAACAACTGCAAGGTCGTTATCATAGTTTTCCTGACTTACGAAACCGCCCGGATTTTGGCAGAAAGTGCGCACCTTGTTTTTGAACGGCTTTGGATATCCGATAAGCTTTGATTCATACAAAACCTCGTTGACCTTTTCCATAATTTCATTTCTGACTTCAACACGAACACCGATGTCAACAGTTCCCGGCTGATGAGCAATTCCATATTCAGCACAGATTTTCTCTAGCCATTCCGCACCGCGTCTGCCTGTTGCAACAACAGTGTTGTCTGCATAAACCTCAGTTTCAGCGCCTGTTTTGGCATCCGCAAGAATTACACCCTTACATTCTGCATCTTTCAAAATGAGGTCGCGGCACTCCTGACCGAACATTATTTCAACACCGTTATTGATAAGATACTGTTCGATCGCATAGTAAATATCCTGTGCCTTTTCTGTTCCCATGTGGCGAATCGGACAATCAACAAGTTTCAATCCTGCTTGAATTGCTCTGATGCGGATGTTCTTGATTTCTTCGCTGTTGCCGATGCCTTCGATATGCTCATCTGCACCGAATTCAAGATAGATTTTATCGGCATATTTGATTGTTTCCTGTGCAAGTTCAGCACCGATAAGATTAGGCAAATCACCGCCTACCTCATAGCAAAGCGAAAGTTTACCGTCGGAAAATGCGCCTGCACCGGAAAACCCTGTTGTGATGTGGCAATATGGCTTGCATGAAACGCATTTTTGGGTCTTATCTTTCGGGCAGTGTCTTTTTTCAACTGACTGCCCTTTTTCAACAATAAGAATTTTTTTCTTTGAGCCTTTTTTGATCATTTCAATCGCAGTGAAAATGCCGGCAGGCCCTGCACCGATAATAACAACATCTTTCTTCATCAGTTTCTCCTCCTGTGGATTATTATCCTAAATCATGTTTATCTGTAATCTTGACAGTCGGATTATTGAATCCTTCCATTTCAAGAACTATGATTTCGTTCTTCTCCTTAAGTAATGCACCGGGCAAATACAGTGACTTTTGCGGACCTATGCTCCAATATCTGCCTAGATTAAAGCCGTTTATCCACACATAGCCTTTTTTGAATCCGTCAAGATGAACAAAGCAATCGTCTTTTGATGATGCATCAAACTCACCTTTCATGAATAACGGCAAAGCATCTGCCTTTGAGGTATAGCTAAGCTTTTCAAGATTATCAAGCGGCATGGTGTAAACGTCATATCCCATCTGCCTTTGGTTACCTATGTAAATATCAGAAATGCCTTTTCTGTCGAGCATGTTCTCGCCGTAGTTAACTCTGCCCATCGTATCAACAAGAACACCGATTTTTCTTTCACCGTCAAGCGCCGGCATGAGGAACTTATCCTGCTTTTTAAGGTTAAGCAATGCCTTTATTCCTTTGTTCACGGCAGTATACTCGGTTCTGTCGATACGCTTTTTCAATTTTGAATCAAAGTATACATAGCCGAAATCGTGAACATTTTTGATTTGCATCGGCGAAAGGTCATATTTGCCCTTTAACACGGTTTCATAATAAATCAAGCCGAAGTTCTGACCGAAATATTCCATGCTTTCGGGAACGGGCACACGATGCTTTTCAGCGATATTACTAAGATTATCAAAAAGCTCAGCAAACTCTGTCAGCTTAACCTCACCGATTGACTGAAGTTTCGGTGATGGCGGCAGCGGTTTCATTTCAAGTTTCTGATGTTCGCAAAGCAACTTTCTCACTTCATGATATGCAGGAGTATAGTCACCCCATTCATTAAGAAGTGCACAATAATCATAGCTTGTTATCGTCGGTTCATAGGGCTTTCCGGGATTTTGATTTGCACCGGCGGTAAAGCCGAAATTTGTTCCGCCGTGGAACATATAGAAGTTGAAACTTGCACCGATATCAAGAAAGTCTTTTATCTCATTTCCGACTGATTCGGCTTTTCTTGTATGATGTATATCACCCCAATGGTCGAACCAGCCGCACCAGAATTCTCCGCACATGTTCGGACCGTCATTTTCAAAATCCTTAAGGCATCCGAAAGCGGTTTTTGCCTTTGAACCGAAGTTGAGCACTTTATAAATATCGGGAAGTGAGCCGCCTGAAAGCATGTTTTTCCAGTTGCCGTCAGAAGTGAAATATAAAACATCAATGCCACATTCACGCATCAGATTTTCAATGAAGCGAAGATATTCTTTGTCATTGCCGTAAGAGCCGTATTCATTTTCAACCTGCATTGCAATGATATTGCCGCCGTTTGTTTCAAGCAACGGAACAAGTTTCGGCAAAAGTGCTTTATAAAAACGTTCAACAGAGGCCATGAAATCGGGATAACTGCATCTTATCTGCATGTTTTTATCTTTCAAAAGCCATGCAGGAAGTCCGCCGAAGTCCCATTCTGCGCAGATATACGGACCTGGGCGCACAATACAGTAAAGACCTACCTTTTTTGCAGTTTCAATGAAACGGACGATATCAAGCATACCGTCAAAGCAAAACTCATTCGGCTTAGGCTCATGGAGATTCCAGCAAACATAGGTTTCAACCGTGTTAAAGCCGGCAAGTTTAAGCTTGGTTAATCTGTCCTCCCAATATTCGGGAAGGATTCTGAAATAGTGCATAGCACCGGAATAAATCTTAAAAGGCTTTGAGTTCATATAAAACTCTTTACTTTTTATTTCAAGCATGGTTCTTATCCTCTCGTGGTTACTTTTATATTATAATAATAGCATACTGATAGGTTGATTTCAACTGAAAATTCTAAAAGATTTTATAAATAAAAGAACTAAAAATCAGCATATTGTGCTTGACAAAATGCTGAGAAATATTTATACTATTAAATAGCAAAGGGTGCTGCGATAAGCGGTTACTCCATAAAGTAATAGGTATTTATTAAGAAACACCGAACTTTGGTAGAGGGCGGTGTTTCTTAATTTTTATGTAGCTTAAATTAAATCATAAGACACACTTCCTTGCACCGCCGAAGCAGTGCTCGGTTAATTAAGACTTGTTATGCTCTTCGTACAAATCTTTAAAGATTTTACGACAAAGGTCCACAACAGCAACAATCAGCGAGAGAAGCAAAAGGACTTCAGAAACTGTCATGTGCCATCGCCTCCTTTCGGAGCAACCGCCTACGCTATACAGTACCCTGCGGTAGCCACTGCTGTGACTACATAATAGTTATAGCATGTTTGTCGATTTTTGTCAAATAAAACATTGCCGAGAAAAGACACGATTCGTGTACTATTCTCGGCAATGTCAATTTCTTGTGGAAAATATATTTGGAGATAACTTTTAAGTAAACGATGATTAAAAGCGTTTACTCAATCTACAACTTCGCTGTGTTCAAGTGCGGCACTGAATCCTTGTTCTTTGTCGCCTGTTATGACGATTACATATGACTTGCCGTATTCAGCGTTTATTTCAACCTTGTTGGTTGTTCCCTGCTCATGTGTGTCATCTTTGCCATATGGTGAGAAATCCATCACAAGTTTTGACACGTCACCGTTTTCAAAGTATTCCTTGGTAAGCTTGGTTTCATAAACTCTGTTTGCAGTCATCTTGTTGTGATCCAAATCTGCAACAGAACCGATGCCATAGGATTTGTCGCCGATATAGGTTGAATAATACACTTGATAAATATCCTCGCAATCACATCTTATGCCAATTGTGACAGCGTTAGGATCAGCTTTTTCTTCGCTTGCGGCACAGCCGAAAAACGTTGTTATCACTGCAAGTGCACAAAAAAGTCCGATAATTTTCTTCATGGTGTTAACCTCTTCCATAATCACAAATTCTCATTCTTCAACGCATCAATCGGGTTATCCTTTTTGATTTTCTGCATTGAGTAAATCATGCTTGAAAATACAACTGCGAACACGCTTATAATTGCAGCTGCGAAACTGCCCCACGGAACATAAAAATCAAATTCCATTCCGCTTGAATACGTTACCAAATAAATGCCGTATGTTGTCAGAATCGAGAACGGCAAGCCGAACAGCAGACTCTTGAATCCATAAAGAAGTGATTCAAAATTCATCATGCGGTTGAAGCCTTTCGGCGTCATACCTACTGATTTGAGCATTGCAAACTCACGGCGGCGAAGTCCGATATTGGTTGAAATTGTGTTGAACACGTTTGCCGCGGCGATGAGTGAAATGAGTGTGATGAAGCCATATGAGAACACTCTTATGATTGTTACAAGTGAACGCATTTTCTGCATTTCTTCAGCGTAGTTGTAAATTCCAACATTGTCCTCAATGCCTTTCTCCTGCAAAAGCTTGTTCATCTGCTCCTCAACTTTAATCGGGTCGTCAGCTTTGAGATACATTCTGCTCACTTTGGCACTGCCATCAAAGCTGACACTTTTTTTAGCACTTTTCGGATATATAACAGCTGTTTCACTTGGGATAAAATACGGTGCCTCATCTTTAATTTTTGCACCGATCGTTATAAGCTGCATTTTTCCGCCGCATTCACTTTCTTCAACTGCAATCATATTAACTTTTCCTGAATCCTGCTCATCCACTTCTTCAAAGTTGTAATATACCTTGCCGTTTTTGAGTTCAATGTCATATACAGAATAATACTGATAGCCTTCGTTACTTGCTTCGGGATAATAGCGTGCTTCAATATCAGCAGGATATTTTTCAAAATCAAAGACGCTTGTCAGGTAATGATGCAATTTGTTGTTTTTGTCATATTGATCCATTTGAACGTTATCGAACAACAATGCCATCGGCTTATCTGAATTCATGAAATCGCTTTCTTTGAGTCCGTTATCGGCAAGAAGCTTTTTAAACTCTTCATCTTCAATGAACATAATGTCAACATTCGGCTCACGGAAATCAGACTCAATAATTCCGGCGGCTCTTTGAATGTCAAGATATTCCTTATTAATATCACTGCTTCTGAAGAAGAATGACTGCCTGAAATATTCAATAACCGTGCTTTCATTAATGCCGTCAACGGCACTCAGATCTTTATAAATTGGTTCTGCTTTTTCGTCACTATATGCTGTATCAACTGAGATGTCATAATCACGCATTGTCGCACCTCTTTCATATTCAAACGATTTTGAAAAATATGAACAGAAAGATGATGCTGTGATGAAAAGAACGATGCTGACAAACAGTGAAATAACCGTTGTGCGATATCTCTTTTTGTTGCGTTTGAAGTTCTTGCTTGCAATCATGCCCTCAAAGCCAAAGAGTTTATATGTCAGTTTCGATGTTTTAACTTTTTTCGCTTTGGTGTTGATGTCTGTCGACTGCCTGATTGCTTCAATTGCGGTTATTTTGATTGCTCTTTTTGCAGGGATATATGCCGAAATGAAAGTTGTGAGGATACTTATCAATGCAGCCGCAACAAGGGCAATCGGTGCAAAATGGAATGTCATTGAAAGTCCTTCGATATCCCTGCCGAGGAACGAGTCAAACTTATCGCCGAGGCACGCAAACGTGACTGCGATACCTGCACAGCCTGAAATCAAGCCGAACGGAACGGCAATAAGACACAGTGTTCCTGCCTCGAAATAGACAGAATGCATCATCTGTTTTTTTGTTGCACCGATTGACTTAAGCAAACCGAACTGCTTTGTTCGCTCACTGACGGAGATTGAGAACGAGTTATAAATCAATGAGATTGAGCCGAACATGATGAGCAAAATTAAAATTGCACCAAAACCGTAAAGCAGAATCATCAAGCCGTCATTAAACGTAACACCGCTGTAAGTCAGATAATCCGTATTGATGTTGGGATCACCGTATGCCGAGCCGCGTTGTGAAATGAAACTCTTAACATCTCTTATATGCCTTGTTGTGATGAACACAGATGAGTTTGCGGCATCATCTTTTGATGCGAGAGTATATGCAGTATAACCGGGAGCATCATACGGTTCAATTTCACGTGCAGGTCTGTTGCTTAAGCCAACTACGGTGTATGTTTTTTTGACGGTATCAGTCAGTTTTTCTTCATCTAACAGCATCTGATTTTGCCAAAGTGTATAACCGTCGCTTACTCTCTGACCGACTTCAAGTTCGAGCGTATCGCCTAACTTGACATCAACATCGCCGTTACTGCTGACATGGCCGCTTACAACAATTTCGTTTTCATTTTCGGGAAGTCGTCCGCTTGTTATACCAATCGGCACAAGATCTGTATATTTATCGTCCATTCCTGCGATGAAAAGATAAGGCTTACCCTCATTGCTGCTTCCGATATTTGCATAGCCGATACTCTGAAGAACGGCAATATCTTTAAACTCAGCATCGTTTCGTATTTTGCCGAGCGTGTCTTTATCAACGTTATCATAACCGAAATAATATGAGCCTGTTGTTTTGGCGGTGTAGTTAAGCATGTAATTTTGAGCACTGACAAGTGCTTCGGTTGTTGCGGTGAACATTGCAACGGAAAGGATGATTCCGATGATTGTTACAATGGTTCTTGTTTTGTTCTTTTTAAGGCTTTGCAACGTATATCTTCTGAAAATATTCATCTTGTCACCTCATCAGCGAACCATGTTGTCGCCTGCGATATGACCGTCGGCGATTGTTATGATTCTGTCTGCTTGCAAAGCAATGTTTTCATCGTGGGTAATAACGATAAGTGTTTGATGATATTTTTTGTTGGATTCTTTGAGCAGGTCGATAATCTCCTGGCTGTTTTTTGAGTCAAGGTTACCTGTAGGCTCATCTGCAAGAACAACTGACGGTGCATTCATAAGCGCTCTGCCGATTGAAACACGCTGTTGCTGACCGCCCGAAAGTTCATTGGGAAGATGATTTTCTCTACCCTTAAGCGAGAGCGTTTCAAGAAGATCATTAAGGCGATCCTGATTAACTTTTCTGCTGTCCATCAAAACAGGAAGAGTGATGTTTTCAGTCACGTTCAAAACAGGGATGAGGTTATAGAACTGATAGATCAAACCTACCTGTCTGCGGCGGAAAATTGCCAACTGTTCCTCATTTTGTTCATACACATCCTGACCTTCAAGGAAAACTTTGCCGCTTGTGGGTCTGTCAACACCGCCGAGGATATGCAGTAATGTTGACTTGCCCGAACCTGACGCACCTATGATTGCAAGGAACTGCCCTCTCGGAACGGAAAAGCTCACATCGTCAAGTGCCTTAACCTGATTTTCACCTTTGCCGTAAATTTTGCTCAGGTGTTCAATTCTTAAAATATCCATATTATGTTACTCCTTTCGATTGATTGACATTCCCGTCAATCTCTATGCTTGTATAATACAGCATTAAAGTGACAATGCGGTGACTGTTTGGTGACAGATTAGTAATATAATGCGTAATTCGTAATGCGTAATGCGTAATTGCGGGGAAGATTGTGCCCATCGTAAGCTATAGTCCGCAGATGAAGAATAATGAGGAATGAGGAGTTAGGAGTGAGGAACGAAGGTTGCGGGTAAGTGATTGCCTACATCAGATTTTCAACCGCAAAGATAGATACCAGTTGATTTATAACCTGTTATTATAATAACTTTTTAACAGAAGTATATCGTTACTTATCGCGGTTTAATGATTAAAAATTGTTACGATTTTCCTCGCGACCTCAATTTCTCACTCCTCACTCCTAATTCCTCATTAACAAAATCTCCTCATTCCTAATTTTTTACGCTCCTCATTTTTCATTAAATCAATGCTTTCACCATTGTAATTACATCCTACAAATTTGTCAACTAAATCACCCAATTTTATCGCACAACAAAATATTTTTATAAAAAAACGGTAATTTTTTATTGACAAACGATAAATCATGTGTTATACTCCGCTCATAAGATAAGTAAACGGTGTTAAATCTAACATGCACAATTTATTCAGCGTTTACCTGTTTACATAATTTCCAAGGAGGAAACGTCATGTATAATTCACAAAAATCTGCAAAAGTCACATTGATAATTACATTCTTTTTCTGTGCCGCACTTGTTGCTCTGATGATCATTGCCCATCCGTTGCTTGAATGGTTCTATGGCAGTGAACGAAAAACTGTTATCAAAACGGTTATGTATGCATTTTATTTCTGCTGTCCTGCCGCATGGATATCACTCGGCAGCATCATCAAACTGCTTTTTAACATCATTAACAACAAAATCTTCATCACGCAAAATGTCAACTGCATCAGAATCCTTTCATGGTGCTGTGCATTTGTAAGCCTTGTTTGCTTCTGCACCAGCTTTGCCTATGTCACATTTTTCGTGTTCTTCATTATTTCAATTGCGGCGGCTTTCATGATGCTGATTTTGCGAGTGCTGAAGAATGTAATGGCAAAGGCAACCGAGATAAAAAAAGAAAATGATTTAACAATATAAAGGAGGACGGCATATGGCAATTATAGTCAATCTTGATGTTATGATGGCAAAAAGAAAAATGTCCTCAGGCGAACTTGCCGAAAAAATCGGCATCACTCAGGCGAATCTTTCAATTCTCAAAACGGGAAAAGCAAAGGCTGTCAGATTCTCAACCCTTGAAAGCATTTGCAAAGTGCTTGAGTGTCAACCGGGAGATATACTTGAATTTGTTGATGAGGAGGAATAAATCATGAATGAAAACAACCCTAACCAAAACAACACGACAAACGTATGCGGGCAAACACCTGCCAAGCCTCAGACCCCACCCGCATATCAACAAAATGCACCCTATCCGCCTGCACCCTCACCATTTGCACCGCCGCCGTATATGCCCAAACCGAAGAAAACCGTTGCAACGGATATATTTGACATTATTGCACTTGTGCTGACTTTCGGCTTTTCATATGTATTTTTTGATCAGCTTATCAAATTTAATTTTTCAACAGGCTTGTGCATCGGTTATGTTTTGATTTTTGCACTTGCAAGTGCGTATATCATCTCAAAACAAAAGAAGTTTCCGCTGTCGGCAATTTTCCCCGGTGCGGTTGCCCTGCTCACCGCTTTCAGCTATGCTCTGCACGCCGAAGAGAGTTTTCTCGGCATACTTATGCTGATTTTCATTTCGGGTGTTTATTGCGTTGAACTCACAGGCAGCAACAAGCACTCGAGCGGCAGTTACTTTTATTTCCTTGATTTGCTCAAATGTCAGGTGCTGGTTCCGGTTGCAAATTGGCTTGTTCCCGTTCGCTCATTTTCTGCAAAACGAACCAAAACAAAAAAGACAAACTCTAAGAAGATTACTGCAATCATCATCGGCTTTGCATGTGCAATTCCCGTGCTTATCATTGTCATTCCGCTGTTACTTTCCGATGCCGCATTTGACAGTGTTCTCGGAAGCGCGTTCGGCAAAGTGTCTGAACTGTTTTCCAAACTGAGCGATCATTTCTTCAATGTTACTGATGCGTTTAATATTATTTTTGCCGTTGTTGTAACTGCAATTTTTGCACCGTATATCTATTGCGTAATGTTCTCATTCAGACACGGACTTGCAAAAAATGACAACAAAGATACTTCTGAAAATTACACAATGCGTGTGGTTTCAACAAACATTCTTTGCGGATTTTTAGGTGTGATCAGCGTTGTTTATGTTATCTATCTTTTAAGTCAGACTGCATATTTTTTCAGTGCATTTGCTGGTCATCTCCCGGGCGGTTCAACAATCACCGTCACAGAATATGCAAGACAGGGCTTTTTTGAAATGACAAAAATTGCGGGAATCAACCTTTGCATCATTGCCGCCTGTGTGCTTTTCGGCAAGCGTGAAAGCGGAAAAATTTCAGCTGTTGTGAAGTGGTTCAGCCTTTTCCTTTGTGTGTTCAATCTTGTTATGGTTGCAACTTCAATTTCAAAAATCCTGCTTTACATCAATCAAATGGGACTTACCGAAAAGCGACTTTACGTTTTCGTGTTTGACGTTGTGCTTGTCTTTGTTTTCCTTTCGATTATAATAAGGATTTTCAATGAGAAGTTTCCATATATGCGTGTGATTCTTGTTGCCGCATGTGTTGCAGTGACAGCACTCAACATTTTCAGTGTTAACAACATAATTGTTCGTGTAAACACTGACATGCTTATCGCAGGCAAAATTCCCGAGTCAAAGGTTGAGGAAGAGGATTTCTATAACAGCTATCACTCACACTTTGCATACACAAAAACGCAGTTTGTTGCTGCACAGAAGCTTGCAAAATCTGACAATGAAAAACTTGCCGAACACGGAAGAGCGGTTTTATATGCAACGTTCAACGATACAGATTACGGCAACTTCACATTTGATGAAAACGGTAAAGTCAAAAACAAAAGCCGTTATGCATATTTAGATCTGACATCATACATTTCATACCTTGAAAGAAATTATGCCAATTTGCAGGAATATATCAACCCTGACATACAGCTTAAAAGCGAATATCCTCGGCATCTGAGCAAATATGATGGATATTGTCCCTCCGAGCGAGCTGACACCATGATTGATCCAAAAACAGTTGACGAAATTTTTGTTTCATGCGGTTATTCCGAAGTCCGTTATCGCTCTGACTACAACGGAAAAACACTTTACATCGCTGATAAAGATGAAATCGAAAAAATTCTTACATACTATCAATCAAGCATCGACGCAGCGAGCGAAGACGAATACTCTGACCTTTTCTATGCAGTAGAATCAAATAAAGTATTGATAACCGTTGACGGAATCGTTTATGAGTATACTTTCATATCTGATGAAATGTTGGCATATTGGGAGGGGCTTATCAATGAACAAGCATCTTAAACGCATTCTGGCTCTGTTTTTAAGTCTGATATTCATTTTCATCATCTTGCCGTATATTGTTGTTGAGTTTAACACGTTGCTTTTTAAGTCAGAATTTGCAAATTTATATACGCAGGCATGGGACATGGAACACCTGGAAGAATCAGACACTTATTGCAAAGTGTTTCTGAAAACACCGCAAAAAGCAAAAGTATTTTACGCAACCGAAACTAATACATATATGTTCCGGTTCAACAAAAATTCAGCCGAAGAATGGGAACTTGAAAATTATGAATGTTTATGGTCAACACAAGGCAGTGCATCAAATTTTTCTTATCCGTTCTATAAAGTCAAAGGCTCTTGGAGTGCATATTTTGCTTAGGAGGACTTAGCGTGAACAAGCATCTTAAACGATTTCTTATCATGTTTTCTGTCTTAATTGTTACCATTGCAGGATGGGTCACTTATACAGCAATCGAAACAAGAACACTCAGCCGCAATGTTGATGAACATGTTGAAGTTTTTGTTCCGCACGGCATGGCTGATGAATTTGATGAAATGATGCCGCTCGGCGGAATCGGACTTGACATGCAGACAACTTGGATATATCACCTGAGCGATAAGGAAAAACAACAACTTGAAAAAGAACTTAAAAGTGATAAGTGGACAAAAGCAGAAACCAAAAACGGTATCTATACCTATGGATATTCAATTGAAAAAGAACAACTTTCCGATGAGGTTTACTGTTATGTATACGATTTCAAGAATAAAAAAAGCAGTTCACTTGAAGAGGTTGGATTGAATTATCAATTGTTTGTTTATGACAAAGAAAGCGGTAAATATTATTGCCATATGAGTGTTGAATGAGGAGATGAACAGACTGTGTTAAAAAGGGCAATTAAAGCTTCGGTAATTGTTATTGTCATTTTAATCGCCGCACTTTCGGGATTGTATTATCACTTTTTCGTCAGCATGGCTTCCCTGCCCGACGGTGAACTTATCGGCGAATATACATATACCGAAACGGACAATAAAATTAATGTTTATCTTTGCAACGGCGGTGCAACAACCGATTATGCAATTAAGGCTGATTTTGTTGATAAAAATAATAAAATCAAAACTATCTATTGGGCATATCACGAACGCAATGCCGAGGTTCAATGGATAGACAACGAAACCGTCAGCATAAACGGAAAGATAATGAATGTATATCATGATGTTTATGATTGGCGAAGAAATTAACGGAGGTCAATATGCTTATTCCAACTTTATTGTTTGCCATTGTTTCATGGGTACTTGCGATTTTCGCAAGCATCAAAAAGAACCAATATATACCGTTTATTATTTCAAGTTTTTCCTCTTGCTGTGTGTCAACACTGTTTCAGCTGATTGATATTCAACAAAGGTCAAGGGTTGGCGATTTTGCAGGTATAGATGACACTATCATGGCAACTATTTTAATCGTGGCTGCCGTGATGATTATCACAATTGTGCTGAACTCGGTTGCGTTGGTTGTGAATAGGAATAAAGGTGATGATGATGAAAAAAATTAAAGCAACACTTTGTATATTATGCATTTCAATTATATTGTTCTCGTTCTGCTCATGCTCAGGCGGCAGTGATAAGAAAAGCACCGAAACCTACACCGGCATAACTGAGATTGCAGATCATTTATATCTTGAAAAGTTTGATTCTGAAAACCAAAGCATATTCATCGGTGAAAATCCCGAAAGCGTCAGCCGATACATCGTAAAGGATGCCTATATTTATAAATACGCATGTGACGGTCAGCGAATCGCCTATCACATGAACAAACTGAACAAGCTTGATGAATGTGACAGCAGGAACAACAGCAACATAAGAACGATAAACTCAACAGACTACATAATCGAAAAAGATGTTTTCGTCATTGCCGATATTAACACATCAAAGCAAATCGAATTTAACAGCGAAGATGATTTTGTCAGCTACTGCGAGAATAACGGATATAATCTATTTAATTGGAAATTCACAAGCGGTCTGGAATATGATGTGCGATATTTCACAAACGGCTGGAAACTGCTCACCTGCGAAAGCGTTTCCGTCACGAGTCAGTTCATCAAAAACAATAAGGTTATGTTTGAAGGCTTCATCTCCGATGTTGGTTTCATATCCGATGCAACAACAAACAGCAATCACCTTACATTCAGGCTTGAAATCCCCGAAACAAGTCAGCTTGAGTTTCCCGAAAACTACGGTGATCTGATAAGCAGCGATTCACCAAAAGTCGGAAAGCACCGTGTGGGTATACTTTTATTTGAAAACATATATTTTGACAACTACATTTCGATTAATCTTAATGACGGCAGTTTTGAGGTACAAAATGAAAAGTAAAAAAGCAATAGCTATTATCGCAATTACATTTATTTTATTAATAGCATTATCAATCCCGTTTTGCAAAAACTATGATAAAATGTTGTTTTTGCGGATTGATTCCGTCAGCGATATATATATCCCGAAAAGAATCGCTGATGAATATGCGGAAAGCGGAATAATAGACACAAACATAAAATGGCTTTTTAAACTTTCAGAACAAGAACTTGAAAGGGCAAAGAACAATATTTTCAGCGAAACAAGCCCATGGAAACAAATTGCAGAGAAATCATATCAATGCACATATGACTTAACAAACAGAAAGTTCATTGATACACAAAAAAGTGATAATGCATATAAAACAATTCAATTCAATGCTAACACTGCAAACTGCGAATACACAGCAGTTTTGTCAAGCTATTGAAGTTAAAGCAACACACAACACCGCCAAGGCTATTAACCGTTCGGCGGTGTTGTGTTGGTTTATTCGGGGACAATGCTGTTATACATAGAGATTAGATATTTATTATAATAACAATCTATAAAATAGCTGCTATCTGCCTTTGCGGTTGCTAACTAACAGTTAGCACTATCTTCCCCGCATCATAGCCGTACACAAGTACCTCCTTATTCCAATTTTTCTTGACAATATTCACGGCGAAAACTATAATAAATATGAAAGAAGATTGTTTCACTTTCACTAAGGAGGTTTGTTTATGAGAATAATTACTATAAGCAGAGAATTTGCCAGCGGCGGACGTGAGGTCGGTAAAAGACTTGCAGATGAACTCGGCTTTGACTATTACGACCGTGAAATCATTGATGCGGTTGCCGATAAAAGCGAACTTAACGCTAACTATGTTGAGTCAATGAGCGAAAGAGGTATTCCTAAAAGTTTCCTTTTCACTTTTGGAAGAACATTTTCTTATCCCGATATTGCCGCTCAAAACTACACTAAAATCATGGTTGCCGAACAGGAGTTCATTTCGGAAATTGCAAAAAAAGGCAGAGATTTTGTCATCGTCGGACGCTCGGCGGATATCATACTTAAGGATTACAATCCGTTCAATATTTTTGTTTATGCCGACATGGACGCAAAAATTGAGCGTTGCAAAAAGCGTGCGGATAAAGATGAAAAACTCTCTGACCGTGAACTTGTTCGCAAAATCAAAAAAATCGACTCAGGCCGTGCCGCAACCCGCAGTATGCTGACCGACAATGCATGGGGTGCAAAGGAAAGCTATCACCTTTGCATAAACACAACAAATTCAAACATTAAAAATATCATTCCTGCCGTCGGTGTGTATGCACTCAGCTGGTTTGAGCAAAAGAATCCCTGATAATTACTGTAGGATAAAATTACTCAACCATGTTTGTTTCGAGTAAATTCATCATAACTACTTGTATTTTTTATAAAAATGGGTATAATTTGATTAACAACATAACGATGTCTAACAAGGAGTGTATAACAATGGAAATCACAAAAAAGACAATTATGGGCGATATGCTTGCATATGACAGCGGAATCGCAATGATTCTCATGCAGTCAGGTATGCACTGCGTAGGCTGTCCGTCATCAGTCGGCGAATCACTTGAAGAAGCATGCATGGTTCACGGTCTTGACGCTGACGAAGTTCTTGCAAAGATTCAAGAATATCTCGCAAGCAAAGCATAAAAGCATAATTGAGTATTAATGTAAAAAGTCCCTCTCCGATTGGAGGGGGATTTTGTCAGTTTAAGGAAAGATAGTACCGTGTTTCAGCTAAAAGTTTACATAATTTGATTGTGTATCTTCCTAAAAGATAATAATTGCAATCTACCAATAAGGCAGCAAATAAAGAAAGTCACGTGCCCCGGCCGTTTTGTATCTCTATATTATGGCAACATAGCTTACCGTAGCCGACCAAGATTTCGTCATTATTGTATGGCATCCCAAGGACATGGAAGTTAGTATCTTACTTGCCTATAGCAAAATGGGCATAAAATTGCTCGCAATTTTTCGCACATTTTGCGTACGTCAGGCTTTTTCTTTTTGCTTACTTAGTTCTTTTTCCTTGAAAAAGAAAAAGTAAGTGCCTGTCCGGCATGAGGACAAGCCTACAATTGCAACAAGTTATAATCCGAGAATAATACTATAAACACAGATAAAACACCTGTATAATTTCTTAAGCTGACAACATTGGCTCAAAAGGGGATTTTGCTATCCAAACAATTCTTCCAACAGTTCATATGCCTCTTTGATTCGCTTTTCGTTCGCCCAAATAATCAAGCCATAGAACATAATGCCGATTGCAAAAATGATATAGCCTGAAATTTCTGCGTCAGTGCAAAGCTGATATGCAGCCATTACAATAAATGAAAGGCAAATAAACATTGACAACAGGCTCGGCAATATCACACCTTTGATGTGACATCCGTCATCACACTCCTTAAGCCTGCCTATAATCGCAATCCTTGGAGGGTGTCCGTTTTCGTGCATCGTATCTTCATTACCGCCTATTGTGATACCCGCATTTTCTGCAACATCTCTGTCATATTCCGATATGTAATAGCCAAACACAAATTTGCCGTTGGTGCGAAGATGAAATCCCGGCAAAGGAAATTCTATTCCGAAAAATGCTGTTTTGAACTCTTCATTTTTATGTATAGTATCAAGGCGGTCAACATATTGACTTTTTGTACTGCCGTTAACAAAATCAAAAGTTTTCATGTTGTCAGTCCTTTATGCTTTTTATTCTGCACTGAATTGAAATTTGAACTCACCCCAAAATTCAAGTATTTCTGCCAGTTCATATAAAGTTTCACGGTCTTTTCTCAATTTATTCATTCCCGCATATGCAGGTATTCCTGATCCTTGTCCCGCCGTTGCAAGTCTGTGTTCCTCTGAAAATCTGACATAATCCGACACATATTCTTCATATGACTTTTTCATTTTTGCAAGAGTTTTTTGGGCATTAACAGCTTCGGGAGAATCCTCTTTATAATCATCAAGCACCTTGTTTAAGCTGACATATACATGGTCAATTTCTTTTTCATATGCTTCTATCCACTCGCCGATAACTTCGTTCATATCCACCGTTGTAAATGCAGACTCGAATTTTTTCTCATAGTATTTATCAATCGGGTTATTGTTTATTACATTGTAGAAATCTTCGGTCGTTTCCATGCCGTAAATATTCGTTTTATAACCACCGAATATACTGTTTTCGCCGGATGCACTGCTTTCATTGAGATTCATCCCGATTGCAATACCTGCAAAAACGGCAATAATAACAACCAACGGAACAACAAAATAACGCACAATTTTCATAAGATTACCTCCGATTATTTTTTATAAGTTCAGTATAATCAGTGAAAAACAAATGTCAATATTGTGATGGGAATTGTAAGAAAATCGTAAGAATTAATTGCAATAGTAGAAATATATAAAGAGGCTGCACTAAATACGGCAGCCTCTAATTTTACTCTATATTCTTGAACTCTTCAAGTTCTTTCTTGTCAACCTTTATTTTCGAATCCTTGATAAGTCTGACTTCTTTTCGGCTGATTGAAAGCGGAGCGGCATCAGGCTTTTTGTCAAGGCGAACGGTGAGCATACCTGTTAAAATGTTTGAACTTATAACAGTGCCCTTACCTTCGGGAGTGTCAACAATTGCTCCGTTTTTCGGAGTTACACGAAGAAGATGTTCATATGCATCCTGCTCATATTTTAAGCAACACATAAGTCTGCCGCAAGTTCCGCTGATTTTAACCGGGCTTAATGATAAGCCTTGTTCTTTTGCCATTCTGACCGATACCGGCTGGAAATCTCCAAGAAAGGTTTTGCAACAAAACGGTCTGCCGCAAACACCAAGTCCGCCGACAATTTTAGATTCATCTCTGACACCGATTTGTCTTAGTTCAATTCTTGTTCTGAAAACCGCCGCAAGATCCTTGACAAGTTCTCTGAAGTCGATGCGTCCGTCTGCGGTGAAATAGAAAATAATTTTGTTTCTGTCAAACGCATATTCAACGCTGACAAGTTTCATTTTCAAGCCGCGGTTTGCAATTTTCTTCAGACATATATCATAAGCGGACTTTTCTCTTTCTTTGTTTTCTTCAATAACTTTAAAATCTGCTTCAGTTGCACGTCTGATAACAGGCTTAAGCGGAGCTGTTATCTCCTCATCGTCAATGATTCTGTTATCGAGAGCAACCTCGCCGAATTCCACACCTCTTGCGGTTTCAACGACAACATTCTCTCCGTAAGAAAATTTTTCCTTGTTCGGGTCGAAATAATAAATTCTTCCCGCCTGTTTGAATCTTACCCCTATAATCTCAGCCATTGTATCAATTCCTTACTTTGTTTTAAGATCGTAAAGCACACTGCAAAAACGTGTAATCAAAAGATTATGATTCGCCGCCGCCTCACATGAGTCAATCATTTTTTGTGTATGTTCAATATAGCTTATCAATTTTTGTGCCGTGAAATAAACCGAAAGTTTCTTTGCCGCATCAGCCTGACCCGATATCAATTCAATATCCTTACCTGACACAACAAGTGCATCACGGAAAATCGGAATCAGTGCGGACAGAACCGCCTTAAACAACGGCTTATCCTTTTGAAATGCGGCAGTCTTTTTCAAGAACTCAAACTCGTTTTTTTCACATAGTGTAACGGCCAGTTCAGCCGCCGTTTGCCTTGCCGCTTCAAGCAGCTGATTATCCTCTTTTGCGTAATAATCTTCATGTGAAAGATAATATGACGTTGCCCTTGAAATCACGGTGTCAAGAAGTGAGGATTTTGATGCACATGTCAGAATAAAGCAGACATGCTTTGCAGGCTCCTCAAAAATTTTCAATAGTGCATTTTGAGCCTGAACACCCATAAGCTGAGCCTCTTCAATGATAAACACGCTTTTATCGCCGTCGTTTGGCAACAGCATTGCCTTTTCGCGAAGCGCTCTGATTTCGTCAACCTTAATCATTGATGCTTTTTCGTCTTTTTTCAGATAATGAATATCCGGATGATTCCCAGACTCTGCTTTTCTGCATGCCGAACAACTTCCGCAAGGCTTATTGTCACCCGAACACACCACGGCTTTGGCAATCTCTTTTGCAGTTTGAAGTCTTGCCGCTTCATCTGCGCCCTCAAGAATGAGTGCATGCGATAATCTGCCGCTTTTGATTGCATGTTCAATTTCACTTGCCTGATTTCGGCTTATAGAAATATTATCAAACACCTTAGTCCTCACACAATAAAATATATTAACATGACCATTATACAACAAAAAGTTTGAATTGACAACTGTTATTTTTGGAAACGCTGATTTAATGCGTAATTCGTAATGCTTAATGCGTAATTGCGGGGGGAAGGTTGTGCACAAGATAAGATATCGTCCGCAGAGGGAGAAATCTAAATGATTGTACATATTTAAATTTAAATGTACAACCTCGTAGGGTCGATCCCATGTGGTCGACCAAGAACAGCACCAACAAAATTCATTGTATCAATATAGATATATCATTTGCAATCCGTATGCGGACACAAGCGTCACTACAGCGTCAACCTTATGCTTTCAAATTAAATTCAGTACAAGTGGTTAAATTTCAGGTCGCCCACACAGGGGCGACCCTACGAAAATACGTTTAAATTTCAGTGTGTGCAATCAGGTCAGTACCACTGGACGTCGAGATGCCATTCCCTACAAAACAGCTATTCACGCAGTGAATAATTTAGCTTGCGAAGCAAATTTAGCTGTGAACGCAGTGAACAATTTAGCTATGCGAAGCATAATTTAGCCGCGAACAAAGTGAGCCTTCCTCTGCGGACTGAATCTTACGAATTGTCCAATCTTCCCCGCAATTACGCATTACGCATTAAGAATTACGCATTAATTGTTGCTCCTCTTACACCCCGTAAACTTCCAAAACTTTTTTGATTATCGGCTTCATGTCACTCTGTTTCGGTATGTCCGTATAACTGTTTTCAAGCCATGTCCATCTGTTCTCTGTTCTGAACCAATCTATTTTTGGCTTATCCTTGCCTGAAAGTTCAGCAATGCAACTGTCTATCCACTTTTTCCAGCGCATGAGATAGAAGTCCTTGGTAAGTCCTGCCCACTGCTTGTTGGAATAGTCCTTCAGTCCGCCTTTATCTGCCGCATCTCTTGCGCCTGCCCATGTGGTTATCTGCGCTCTTGCGTTGAACTCAAAAATGCGCATTGTAAAATCATCAAATCCATCGGCAAGCTGTTTTGCTTTGTTTATCCATGAGCCGAGCAAAAATTCTTTTTCGTTAGATAAAACCTCATCAATGTAAGCGATTATCTCAAGATACTTATCCGACCACTTCATGAATTCAATCAAATCCTTGCTTTCAAGTGCGGCTTCCATCGCTTTTTGATATTCCTGTGCCGTGTTTGAAAGCACCTGCTTTAACAGGTCGATAAGGTCAAAGTGATATCCCTCGCTGTCCTTGAACAAGTCATAATCAGCGGCAAACAATTCAACCGCCTTTTCAAACTCTTTTTTATCATATGCGATAATGCCGTTACCCCATGTCGATGCAGAAGTGATGTGCTTATCAGGGCGGGCATTAACAACGGATTCCGGCGCACCCTCTCCGTTTTCATTGAGTTCCGGGTTGTATACAGTATCGTCAAGCATTTTCATTGCACGATACATATTATCTGTATATCCGCCGTATCTGCGCTTTATATAGCCTTTAAGCCACTCATCAAGGTCAATCGGTTCAAGTTCAGCTTTATCAGTCCACATTGTTTCAAAGAACAAATCGAAAACAATCGGGTTTGAATGTGTGGCTTCGGGAGTAATGCCTATTCCGCGCATGTAATTCGCATTATGGCTTGCTGATGCTATTTCATTGGCAAGCGTTCTCAAATGTCCGTGCAGACCCATTCTGCCGCCGAAATTGTTAAGCATGCAATATACCCAAGGTGTATTCAAAAACTCACGTCCGAGATAATTCTGCCAACGCGGTTTTTTCTCGGCATAAAGGTCAAGTATCAAAGCATGTTCTTTTCTGTCGGCAATACCGTTGACGAGTGCCTTGGACGGATTTTCGCCCCATGACTGAATTATCCATATGCTGTTCGGATTATTTTCAAGCATTGAAGAAAGAATCTGTCTGCTGACGTTTTCAACTTTCATTCTGCCGCTTGTTCCGCCCTCATGGAACGGGTCTGTGGCATAATAATCTGTTATATTTCCGAAAACTTCATTCTGACTTTCATAAAAAATCTTTGCCAAACGTATATATGTTTCGCTATCAGTTTTGAGCATATACGGTCTTGCAAGTGCATTCCACAGACCTTGAGGAATAACCGCAGCGTTCGGAACATATTTTTTGATATCGGGAGGTACCATTCCGGAATATCCCTGCAAAACAGGCTGCATACCCATTTTACGCATGAACAAATGATTTTTTCTTGCCAGGTCGGTTCTCTTTTTGAAAAATCCGTCATGAACAGGACCGCCCACACCGTAGATATTAGCCATGCAGAACCATGCATAATATGCAGGACCTGTTATAAATGCTTTGATATCTTTACTGCCATAGCCTAATTTTGTGAGGAAACGGCGCCATACCTCTTCCTGTGCGGTGATGTCAAGAATAACATTTGCACCCTGTAATGCCAGCCAATCAAGTTCCTTTTGCCAGTCATCCTCATTCCAAAAAGCCATGGTATATGACAATGCACAATAGTTATATGAATATCTGACTTCAAACGGAGTTTTCATGTGTACTGTTCCGTTAATCATCGGCATCGGCGACGGCATATTGATATTGTTGCCGACCTGAGAAATATGCACATTGCAATATTTTTTGAAATAGTGATTGATTCCGCATGCAGCGTTAACACCGCTGTTTGCAGTGATTTTGATTTTTCCGTTTTCATCAGTAAGTTCAAAGAACTGCTCATCACTTTCAATTATATCAAAAATAAAGCTGTCTTTATATTTCTCGCCGATGGTTCTTCCGATAAGTGCATGCAGTTCGCTTATAGTATCTTCAACGGTCACATTAACATTGTATTCACTGTTTTCAAAATCGGTGGGATATTCCACCTCGGCTGTTTCCAGCGGAGTGTCAAGTTCTTCGCCGAAAAGTTTGATGTTTCTGATTTCGGCATACGGTGAAACCGAGTTATATTTTATGTAAACACGAATTGTGCGACATTCAAAACTACAGTCAAATTCATAGTGGCCTTTACTGCATTGCTCACTATCCTGACTTAGCACCTGCTCAAAATTCACGGCATCGGTGCTTTTAAACACTGAAAAAATGCTGTAGCCTGTTTTAGCAAAGTCAAATATCATTTTATCTATGCGGTGATTCTTTTCAAAATCAATCTCAACATAGCCGGGATACTGACCGCCGACCCATTTGGTTCTCATATTGCCATCAAAGGCTTTATATACATTATCACGATTTTCGTTAGCAAAAAGCCATGAACTGTTTACTGTAATTTCACTGTTAGACATAATCAATCATCTCCGTTTGAAAAGAGGTAAATTATTTTTGATACTCTCATGTGACTTAATCGACAGTTTTGAGTCTTTAGTATTCTAATGGAAAACAACTTAATAGTCAATATTTTTAAACAAATTTATTATAACTGTTGAAAAAAATGTCTAATGAATGAAAAAAAGTGAAATAATCTGCAAAAATATGTTTTTTACTATTGATATTTCTGATTTTTATGATAAAATGAGTTAAATCAATTTAAAGGGAGGTATATCGCAATGGCATATGTTATTGGTGACGATTGCATTTCATGCGGCGCATGTGCAGAAGGCTGCCCCGTTGGCGCAATCAGCGAAGGTGACAGTAAGTATGTTGTTGACGCTGATGCATGCATCGAATGTGGTGCTTGTGCAGACGGCTGTCCTGTAAGCGCAATCAGCGAAGGCTGATTATCGGCTGTTCACAATTAGAGTTAAAAAAATTCAGGGAAGGCTTCGCGCTTTCCCTGTTTTTGTTTTGTTATATTATGCGACTGTGGTCAGTGCAGACAGCAAGATTTAATGCGTAATTGCTGGGAAAATTGTACTTGTTGAAAGTGTCGTTCGCAAAGGAAAAATTTAAATGATTGTACATTAAAAAAATAAAGATGTATCACTGTAGTACTATGTTTCATCTAAAACTTTACATTACATATAACGGTAAGTCTGTATCGATGTCCTGCGGACATCTTGGAGCACCCTTCAGTCAAAAATACTTCGTATTTTCGACAGCTTCC
>JAMPDR010000040.1 GCA_023665555.1 Ruminococcus sp. | reverse complement strand
AAAGCTAAGTAAGAATCAACCCACCACGTAATGATGCGTGGTGGGTTGATTTGTTACTGCAAAAAATTAAGTAGTAGGGTCGCCCTGTGTGGGCATGTCATTAACTTAAGGCAAAAGACGGAATTTTCAACATTTTCATGCAAAAAAGGAATCATTTTGTAGGGGTGCGCATGTTTATTCTCATGCGGCAATAAATTCTTAAGTTAATGATATTGCTATGTGGGCGACCAAATTAGGCAGATGTTAACAATCAACATGGTTGAAAATAGTCAGGTTGCAGGTCGACCACATGGGGTCGACCCTACGAGGTTACATATTATTTTATTCTGCGGACTATTACTTTTGACAGGTACAATCTTCCCCGCATCATAGCCGTACGCAAGCACCTCTGCGGACTCAATCTCATGACAGGTGCAATCTTCCCCGCATACTGAAAATAAAACAAATCCAAGCATGAAATTAATTTGTTAACAAAATAAAAATATAGTCGATTTACCTTGACGTTTTGACATTTTTCTGCTATTCTATATTAAGTACAGTATAAACTGAAGTATTATGTATAAGTCGATGCATGTCGACTGGAGGAGGCTATATATGAGGCGAAACAGAGCAAATGTAAGACGGGACAGAACTAATCTGACACTTTTTGTTCTTGTTGCTCTTGTGATTGTTTGCGGAGGTTCTTTCCTTGCCGTCAGAACCATGAACAATAAAACAACTGTTGCAAGTCCGATTGTCACCACTCTGACCGACGCAGGAACATCTGCAACCACAAATCAGTTCACTTTCCCAACAACCACAACTGCTCCGATAACCAACGAAGCAATTCCGACCGTTCCGATTGCAACAACAAGGGATCTTTCGGATTTGACTGTCGGTACGGTAAAAGCGAATGATGATGACGAAACAACTACCCGTAATCCGTTCACTACTTTTGCAAATGGCTCAAAGTCTGATGACGATGAAACAACAAAGAGCAAAACTACTACCACAACAAAGCCGACAACTACACAGAAAACAACCGACCCTGCAACAACAGCAGAGGCTGAAGAAATGATTGAAAGAGCGGCTGTGTTCTCAGATGGTTTCCTCGGTTTCCTCTATAATCCGGACGGCAACTATTACTATACGGCTGACGACCCATGGCAGAGAAACTTCGGCTTCAATCAGCTTTATGACACAGGCGCACCGTTCCTCGTTTTCTATTATGACACATTCAGATGTAAGTTCAATTATAACAAGAAAGATTGGATGATTCAGTTCTGGAAAGGACAGTACGGTTTCGTATTCCTCGGCGCTGAAGTCGGTGTTTATAACAAGCCTGAGGACAGAGAAAGAGAGCATTATGACTGTGCTGACGATAATGACAAGCTGATGATGTCAATGACTTTCTACCGTAAAGGTGAGGAACTGTTATCAAGACAATATGCATCATATTGGTGGTGCACAGGTTTCGTACCGGGTAAACTTGATCAATTCTCGGACAGATCTGAGCTTTCAATGAGAGTCAGAATCACAATGAAGGACTATAAGATGCTGCTTTCATTCTGTGCGGCAATGAAAGATAACGGATTTACTCTTAATAAGGACTTCACGACGTCCGGTCTTGATGTTTATATTACATGGTAAGAAACACCAAACAAAAATTTAAAAAAAGTTAACAAAATATAGTTTTTGATATTGAATTTTTTCAACAGGTGTTGTATAATTACTACAAATGATATTTTCACATTAATAGGTATATTATCGGTCTGCGGATCGTTGATATAAATATTATGAAAGGAATGACTAAAACATGAAAAAGATTTTGGGTATTTTTGTTGCAGTTACACTTTGCATCTGCATGCTCGTTCCCGCTGTTTCAGCTGCGGATACTTCTTCAATCACTTCTCTTATCGAGAGCCTTGGAGTTGACCTCGGTGACAAGGGTCTGAGCAACAGTGAACTTTCAAGTATCCTCGGCAGTCTTGACCTTGAAGGATTTGACACAAAGTCAATCAAAACTGCTCTTGATAACGGTGATTCAAGCAAGCTTGGTGAAATTGAAAATGCGCTTAAGAGTCTTGAAGCTGCTCCGGCATCAACAGAAGGTTCAGCAGCAGGTGGCTCAGGTTCTCCCCTTGACAGCATCTCAGGCCTTCTCGGTGGTTTTGATCTCAGCAGCATTGCTTCCGGCGATATGCTTTCTTCACTCACAGGCATGTTTGAAGGTGTTGATATGAGTAGCTTTGACGTAAGTGCTCTTATGGACACAATTTCAGGTGCATTCGGTGAAAACGGCATCGATCTTGGTTCAATCACAGAAGGTATGGACATGGGTGATTTTGATATCTCAAGCATCCTTGGCAGTATCGGCGGCGGTTATGACACAGGTTCAGCAGCAGGCTCAGGCGATGCAGCAGCAGGCGCAACTGATACAATTTCATCAATCATGGATTCACTTACAAGCGGCCTTGGTTCACTCGGTCTTGACACTTCAGCAATCGAAGGTCTTCTTGATAACGATGTTGTTAACACAATTGCTGATCTCTTCATCGGTCTTGGCGATACTCTCGGCATCTCCGGCGGTGATGATTCATCTGATGTTGCAACAACAAAGGCAACAACCACAACAACTACTCCGGCAGTTGTTACATCTAAGACCCCGAAAACAGGCGATACATCAACAGCTCTCATTGCACTTGGAACATTCTCAGTTGCAGCTGCAGCAGCATTTGTTTGCCTGAAGAAAAAGGAAAACTAATTGAAGTTTCCCGTTAACTTTTTTAAAAAAGCTAATATTAAGCGTTTCCGGTAAAACGGGGACGCTTTTTTGTGTTTTGTATACGGCTATAATGCGGGGAAGATTGTGTCAGTCGAAAGATTCATTCCGCAGCGAAGGCTAACGCAACTAAATTTGACTGCGTCAAGCGAAATTGCTCACTGCGTTCGCAGTTATTTCATAGGGCAATGTCATTATCTTAAGTTACGGTGTTTACAACCTTACCGTTTGCATTATTTTCAAATAAATGATGATTAAAACAATCTCTAATAAGACTACAAATAAAGACAGCAGATAAAGCCTATTTTGAATCGATGAACAGCTTTATTGTAGCCGTACGTATTTCATCATTGTTGTAAGGTGCTCAAAGGACATGAAAGTTTAGTACAAACTTACCTATAGCAAAATACACCTAAAAATCGTGCATGATTTTTAGGTGTCGTTTTTGTGTATGTCAGAGTATCCTTTTGATAACTTTTTCTGAGCACGGAAAAGTTATCAAAAGGAATAGTGATGAAGTGAGATCGTGAATTAAATTGCTATACTATGGAATTTTCATACACAGAGAAAAATGAGAATTTAATACAGTGTTAAAAGTCTAAAGAGTGACAATTATTGCATTTCGCAGATATAATTTGTTCGCTTTTTTCAATCATTAATTTCATCCTATTATCTGAGCAAAGGCAAATTTCCTGTCAGCTTATTGACCTGCTTTTTCTGCCCGCAAATTGCTATTCCAATATATTTAATCTTATTCTCGGATATTTCTGCCATTTTGCCGATGAACTCATCATAAGTTTTGCACGCTTGTGCAAGGTCGGAAAAATCTGCAACCGTCAACTCGGAAAATTGTGGCTCAAACAGTTTGGCTCTGATGGTTTTAAGTGTTTCAGCACTTCCTTTCAATATCGGAACTGGAAACTGAATGATTCCCAGGTGTGCATTTCCATCAGAGTCAGTCACATCTTCTCCAACAACTTCCGGAATTTTTGTCCCCAGTGTTATGCCGAGAATAGCAGCTGTGTTAGCGGCATTGCCGAGTGGTAATTTTTCATCAACAATAATTACACATTTTTCATTGTTTTTATCCATTTCATATCATCCTTTTTTTAATTTTAAACTTACTTTCTGAGATAATTAAGCCCGTTAGTGTCAATATTGTTCCGACTGCGGATATCCATGTAATCTTTTCTTGCAGAGCAATTACAGATGTGATAACGGTGATAACAGGAACCATATAAATATAGACACTTGTTTTAATTGCTCCCAGTGTTTTAACGGCAAAATTCCATGTTACAAAACAAAGTGCAGAGGCGCATATTCCAAGAAAAATCAGATTCAAAGCATATTGGGGTCTTGTAAACCTTTTAATATCAAAATTGAATTCGAACACAAAAAGAAACGGTATTATAAAGAGAATTCCATATGTAAATATTCTTCTTGTGGTTTGAATTATGTTATATCCATAGCTGCTGATTTTTCGTGTGAGCAATGAATAAACCGCCCACACAAGTGCAGCAAGGATTGCCAAAATATCTCCAACAGGATTTAACTCCAATTTTGAGCCGTTGAAACTTATAAGACATATTCCTGACAAAGCTGCAATGAAGCCAACGAAAAATTGAACTTTCAGTTTTTCCTCTGTTTTCATAAAAATATGTGTGAAAACGGCTGTGAAAAATGGGGCGACTGAAATGATAACACCGACATTGGAAGCCATTGTGTAAGTCAGTGCAATGTTTTCCAGCAGATAATACAGACATATACCGCACAGTCCAGCTGCAGCAAATGTTAATTCTTGCTTTTTACTGCTTATTTTCAAACGCTTTGGATATGCAATTATCAATATAATAAGTCCGAGCAAAAATCTGAAAAACAGTATTTCTATCGACGAAAAATTTTCAAGAAGTATTTTGGTGGATATGAAAGTAGTTCCCCAAATAAGAATGGTGGTCAGAGCAGATAAGTGTCCTTTAGCTGTTTCATTCATCGCTTTTACTGCCCTCCCTGAAAATTCTTCTATAAGCGGCAGGTGATAACCCTATAAACATGTTAAAGAAATTTGAAAAATGGCTTTGGTCTGAAAATCCTGTTTGTATGGCAGCATCAACTGTGGATGCGCCGTGTTCCAATAGCTTCTTTGCTTTGCTTATGCGAATTGTCTGAAGGTATCTGTATGGTGTGATACCTTTTGATTTGGTAAAAGCACGAAGCAGCGTTGATTTGCTCAGATTACTGCATTTGCACAAATCTTCCAGCGCAATATGTTCGGTAAAATGCTCGGTCATAAATTCGCAGACGATATCTATTTCTTTTCTGTAGTCTGAAACGCAGTTTGAAAAAGGTTGTCCGTATTGTTCGATAAGCAATGAAATAAAAAGTAACAATATTTCTTCTTTTTCAAATTCATAGGATTCTCTCATAATCATTTGGTGCAAGGAACGAAGATGGCTGTTTAATTCCTCATTTCTAATCACGTTTTCAGAAAAGTGGGGCAACGATTTTTTACCTGTGACTTCCTCAGTCAACAATGACATGGTTTCTTTTGAAATATTTAGCCCTCTATAGTCGAGCGTTCCGCCGTCACATTGTGTACAGCTGTGATTATCATTTGGGTTAAATAAAAGAATGTTGCCCTTACTCACGGTGTATTCCTTGTTTTTGCAGGATAAGTGCCGTGTACCTGCTTCTATGAATCCAATCACATAGTAATCATGAAAGTGATTTGGAAAGGACTGCACGATTCCCTCAAAACGATATGCTTCAAGGTGTAAGTATTCATCATAGCAAATGGTTCGTATTTCTTTTTGCATATTAATACCTCCGTATGATGTATATTATACTCAAAAAAGTTAACAAATTCTTGTATGATATCTTCAAATTTAATGCTAAGAGAAAGTTATATGAGTGGAATTTAGCAGGATTAAAACGGCTTTAATGCTGTACTTGCTTACTTTTTTGTAATTTCACAAAAAGTAAGTGCCTGGTAGGCACAAGGACAAGCTAAAAAATGTAACATGCTAAAATACGCGTATGATATCTTTAAATTAAGCATAATTCGACCCGCGTACCGCTTCACTATTACATATTACTTATTACTTTAATTGTTCGGTAGAGGATAAGCATAAAATCAGAACAATTAAATTCTGCGGACTGAATCTAAATAGTCGATACAAAACTAACTCGCATCATTCCTTATAAATAGAAAGGCCGCAGACATTTCTGTCCACGACCTGATTCTTAATATAACATCTCATGAGCTTACGAAAACGTATATACTCCGCCTTTGACTGTTTCAAAGGTTGTAATTCCGTCCTCGCCGTATTCGGTTTCAATTTCGTTGCCGTCTGCATCCTGAACAAGCATTACTTTGCCGTCATAGCAAAGTCTACACTTGCCGCCGAGGTTTGACTTGATTTTGCCCTCTTTGAGTTTGCAGTCCTGCCATTTGAGTGATACCTCAAAATTTCCTCTTGCCATAAGTCCTGTTATCTCGCCCATGTGCCATTCGGGCGGCAGTGCAGGCAGTACTTTGATATATCCACAGTGACTTTGAACAAGCATTTCCGCAACACCTGCTGTGAAACCGAAGTTTGCATCAATTTGAAACGGCGGATGGCTTCCGAAAAGGTTTTTCAGAATCATTTTCTTGAGTAACTGCTCCGTAACATCATCACAGCGTCTGCCTGCTCCGAGCCTTGCATAAGCAAGAAGTCTGTATGCTAATGCCCAGCCTGTTGTTTTGATTCCTCTGTCGTCCAGGGATATCCTTGCACCTCTCATCAGCACGTGCTTTTCTTTTGTGATTTGATTGTACGGATAAAGACCGAGCAGGTGGGAGATGTGGCGGTGATGCCTTTGAACCCCCATACTTCCGAATCCTCTTCTGAAAAAGAGATCTTCTTCAGTCCATTCTTTTACCTGACCCCATTTGCCGATTACATTCGGTTCAAGGCGATTAATCTGTTCCTTGAGTGTTTCAACAAGTTCAGTGTTAACTGCATCGCCGTTTCCGCTTTCAATAAGGTCATTTGCGGCGATGATTACTGAATCAAACAAACCATAGATGATGCTTTGTTCATATGTGCCGCCGCGTGAAACAGGACCGTGCTCAGGTGAGAAACACGGAGAAACTTCAAGTCTGCCTGTTCTCTTGTTCTCAGTCAAAAGCTGTGACCAAAGAAGAGCGGCCTCTTCCATTGCGGGATAAATATCTTTTTTTAGTTTTTCAATATCTTTTGTGAAAAGATAATATTCAAACATATGCTGTGTTGCCCATGCACCGTTGACAGGTGCCCAACCCCAGCGCCATTCCCAGCCGGGTGCAACAAAGCCGAGTGGGTTAACCATTGTGTGAAGTACCCATCCTGTCGGTTTTGTGTGATCGGGTTTGCCGTCCGCTGTATTCTCACCGATGCCCATTGTTTGGTTTGCGACGATTCTGCCCGGTTCTTTCAGACTGTTGACAAAGTCGATATACGGAAGAGCAGTTTCTGCAAGGTTTGCGACATAGGCAGGAAAGTAGTTCATTTGAACGTTAACATTAAAATGATAGTCGCATTGCCATGGCGGATTGTTCTTTGCATTCCAAATGCCCTGCAAATTGGCAGGAAGTGAGCCGTCACGTGAAGACGCAATGAGAAGATAGCGTCCATATTGGAAAAGCAGTGTTATAAGATTGCGTTTATATTCATTGCGCTTTGCAAAACGCTGAAGCATGAAATCTGTCGGCTGACCGGATTCCTCTTCACCGAGCGTGAAAGTAACTCGGTTAAACAAAGCACGATAATCATCAAGATGGGTTCTGTAAAGTTCGCCAAAAGTTTTTTTGCTTGCCTTGAGAACTGTTTCAGTCGATTTTTCCAGCGGATTGCTTCCGTCGCAATAGTCAGGCCAGCAGTTTACATAGTCGGTTGCAAGGCTCATGATGATAACAACGCTTGTGCTGTTTTCAACCATGATATGTCCGTCCTCGCCGGCGGTAACGGTGCCGTCTTTAGCAATGAATTTGACAGTACAGCCGTATTTCATGTTGTTTTTATCTTTGCCGGGCTTTGCACCGATGCCGTCATTTGCGTTGACAGTGCCCTCAAGATAAATGGTGTCATCTTTTGAATACGGATTGCCAAGCTGTTCTGAGATGACATAAGCATCAAAGCTAAACGCATTTTCTTCACCGTCAGATTCAATTCTGCCAACGAAAACATTGTCAGGGTAGCTTATAAAATAATGTCTTGTATAAGTCGCCTTGTCCATTTTATATGTGACCATGCATGATGCGGAATCAAGGTCAAGGTCGCGTACATAGCCTTCACCGGCATCGGTTGTGCCGAAGTTGATATACAAGTTGCCGAAAGCCTGATAAGCGCCGAAGCCGATATCGTTACCCTCAAGGCCCTTCATCTGTGAAGATGCAGCTTTGTTTTTGTCGTTTTCAAGCAGCTTTTGGATTTTTTTCATCTGTTCGCCGTGGTCAGCGTTGCTGATTCCGCCGTTATAGCCGTCAACAGCCTTTCCGCCTGACCAAAGAGTTTTTTCATTGAACTGAATCAATTCGCACCCGGTTCCGCCGAAAATTTTAGCACCGATTTTGCCGTTGCCGAGAGGGAGTGCCTCGTTTTCCCAGCCAAAATAATTCATGCTTGCGGGTTTGTTGTAGCATAAAAACATACTAAATTCCGCACGATACAACGTCAATTTTATCGTATCGTTTCCTTTCTGCTCAACATTAATTTTGAGCACTGATTAAATTTCCTTTTTCGGTATGCGGATGAGTTACTTTAATTTTTTGAGTTTTTCACCGCATAATAAAAATATCCTAACTATTATATCTTTTTGTTTCAAGTTATGTCAAGATATTTAGACTAATAGTTGTTTAATCCACAAAATTATTGATATATGACGGAAAAAATTACGGAAAACGTTTACAAGTTTAGAAAACGATGATATAATAAATTTTATCTGTAATAATTATTTGTCGGTTTATGAAAGGTGGTTCACTCTATGTATTTTGCCGAAAGATTTTTGAGCACTATTTTATCTCTTATGCTTGCATTGCTGTCACTTATTCCGGGTAAGCTTGGTCTTACAGACAGCGTGTCGATCAGTTTTGATGCTCAGTCGCTCACAGGTGAGGTTACCTCAGGTGCATCGGGTTACCTTTATGGCATATCAGAAGATGGTGTTCCGTCTGACAATATGATTGAAAGCCTTGACATTTCCTCTGTTTCTGCAAAAACGCAGGGTGGTTTACAGCATCCGATAGGCGAAGTGGGTGATGTTTCAAACTTCCTTTCGTCAAGTGATAAGTGTGATTATATTGTTGTGTATCTTCAAGACATGTTTTCAACTTGGTATTATGAAGAAAACGCAATTGCCGAAATGAAAAAGAACGGTACATATAACTGGAAAGAGTTTCTTCAAAATTCATATTTTCCGCTTATTAAGCAAACAATAGAAGAAATGAAGGGTCAGCCGTATTATGATAAACTCGTTTATTGCATTTTCAACGAGTGCGATAACGGTGTATGGTTTGGCGACTGGTCGATTAATGACGACGGCAGTGTCAGCAACAAATTCAACCTCAAAGGTAAAAAGAATTTCAATGAGGCTTGGAAAATGACATATGACTATGTTAAGTCGCTCGACCCTGATACTCTTATTGGCGGTCCGGGTAACTATGAATATGACCTTGTAAAAATGACTTCATTTTTGTCGTATGCATCAGTAAATAACTGCGTTCCTGATGTAATGATTTATCATGAACTCAACGGTCGTTCGGTTTATGATTGGCAGGCGAATGCGGCTCAACTGCGTGAACTTGAAAAATCACTCGGTATTGATCCGAAAACTCCGATAATCGTTACAGAATACGGCATGATGAACGACAACGGAAACCCCAATAATATGCTTAAATATATCGCTTGCTGTGAAAACTCAAAGGTATATGCAAACCAGGCTTACTGGCTGCTTGCAAACAATCTTTGCAACACTGCCGCTGATTATAACACACCGAACTCTGCATGGTGGGTATACAGATGGTACACTAATATGCAGGGGCAGACAATGGAAGTTGAAGTATCGGATATACTTCATTCCGACGTCGGCAAGTCACTCCTTCAAATGCGCGAACCGCGTAATCCTAATCTTCTCGGTGTAGGCGCAATTACCGATGAAAAGGATAAGATTCAACTGCTTGTTTCGGGTACTGACTATGACTCAGTTGTTAAGGTGAATAATCTTGACAATACCGCGCTTTATGGTGAACAGGTAAGAGTTACGGTTTATGCCGCGGAATATCAAGGCATATCAGGTGAGGTTTATTCTCCCGAAATCGTGAAGTCATATGTTGAAAAATGCGGCAGCACAGTAAGAGTGGAATTGAATTCCGATGAAAATACCGCATATTATATTGAAATAGAAAAATCCGATTCATCTGATGAATTTGTTAATGACAATCTTTATACACGATATGAATTTGAAAACGGCACTCTTTTAGGCTCAGCATACACCTATAAAAGTGCATATGCAACAACCGGCGAAGAAAACGGACTTGTCGGAGGGATGGAAAAAGACGGCGACGGAGTTGAAATCAAAATTTCCGTTCCTGCCGACGGAGAATATGAACTCAGATTCATTTACGGCAATTCAAATGACGGTCAGACATATGCCGACAGAACTTATTCAGATGTTAACTTCACTGTTGACGGCTCAACTAAAGTGATTTCACTTGCAAACACAATCAAAAGCGAACTTACAAGCACATATGATGTTGTTCTCGCTCTTTCTGAGGGTGAACACACAATCAGCTTCACTCATAACAAGGGCACAATTGTGCTTGATTCAGTGCTTGTGAGAAAAGCTGAAAATAACAATGAGATCTATACCAAGCGTGACGACGACAGAGAAAACTCATATCTTGCAGTTGCTCCCTGTGACGGATACTATAAAATTGAAACAGCTGCAAATGAAAAGATGTCTGTTGACGGCGCACCTGTCTGTGCAGATGATAACGGCACGGCAGTTGTATATCTGAGAAGGGGTATTAACTATATTGACCTTGCATCAGATGCTGAACTTACAGCATTCGTCTGCGATGAAAAGGGCAAAACTGTTGTTCTTTCACCGAGTGATGCAGTGCTTTCGGGCAGTGCTGAACTTAATATGAACGGCAAAATAAAAACTGAATATATCGGCGGTATCTCATCTGGCAGCGGTAGCGCCGAATATAGGGTGAATGTTCCGAAGTCAGGCATCTATAAGCTGACTATCACTTATGCATCAAACCATGAAAACGGTGTTCATTCCTATAACGTGGACCTTGTTGATGATTATGTAACAATCAGTGTGGGCGGCAAAAAGCAGATGAACCTTTATTGCCGCAGCACATACAGCAGTGACACTTATACAACCGTAACTGCAAATGTTGAACTTAAGGCAGGCAACAATGTTCTGATTTTCTCAAATGATGGCGCAAATAAGTTCAACGGAAACACAACATTTGCTCCGGATATTGCGATTGTGACGATTAATGCGGCACAGAAATAATTAGGAATTAGGAATGAGGAGTGAGGAACGAAGGTTGCGGGTGAGCGACTGCCTACGTCAGCTTTTCTTCCGCGAAGATAGATAGCAGCTATTTTATAGATTGTTATAATTATAATAATAAATTTCTAACCGAAGCATCCTGTTGCTTTCCGCGGTTTAATGATTGAAAATGGTTGCTATTTTCCTCGCGACATTAATTCCTCACTCCTAACTCCTCATTCCTCATTAAATAAAGTTTGCTTTTTGCACCATATTGTGTTAAAATATCAAGATATACAGAAAGGACAGTTTTCGGTTTAATATGAAAGAAAATTATCTTATGAATATAGTCACCAATCAGGAAGTTGACGGTGAAAAAGAAGTTATCGAAATGACAACCCTTGCATCACTCAAAGGTAAAGCTGACGACTATTATATCACATATACCGATGAGGACGGCGACCTTGCGGGTTGCCGAACCACATTGCATGTTGAAAACGGCAGTTGTGTTACAATCAGACGCGAGGGTTCATATGATTCGCATATGATCATTGAGAAGAATGTCAGACATATCTCTCACCATACAACTCCTTACGGCTCGTTTGCTTTGGGTGTGTCTGCTTTGGGGGTTGATTCATCTGTCAGTCCCAAAGGCGGAAAACTCAGTTTCAGATATGCCACTGACATAGATATGCGTCCTGTTGGCGAAATTGAGTTTAATATCACACTGACCAAAAGAAACATTCAGTGATTACCTAAGTTTGAAAGGATATGAAAAATGGAACTTACAGTTAATGTTGCACAAAATCAAATAAAAAGTCTTGTTGAAGATGCCGCAAAAAAGGCGATGGAAAAATCAGAACTTGCACAGGCGGAGTTTAATGCGTTTAACATTGAAGTGCCTGCTGACAGAGCAAACGGTGATTATTCCACAAATGCTGCCATGGTAAATGCCAGATCTTTTAGGTTGCCGCCGAGGAAAATTGCAGAAATCCTCACAGCTAACATGCAGCTTGATGAAACATATTTTGAATCCGTTGAAGTTGCCGGTCCCGGATTTATCAATTTTCGTTTGAACGGAAAATATTATGCCGATGTTATTCTTGACATTGAAAAAGCTGGCGACAGCTATGGCAGAAGTGATTACGGCAAGGGTGAGAAAGTCAACGTTGAATTCGTTTCCGCAAACCCAACAGGACCGATGCACATGGGCAATGCAAGAGGCGGAGCACTTGGTGACTGCCTTGCAGCAGTGCTTGATTATGCAGGTTATGATGTTCACGAGGAGTTCTATATCAACGATGCGGGCAATCAGATTGAAAAGTTCGGTTTGTCGCTTGATGTGAGATATCAGCAGCTGTTCCTCGGTGAGGAAAACGTTGAACTTCCCGAAGACAGTTATCACGGCGAGGATATCAAAGAAAGAGCAAAAGAGTTTGCCGATGTTTACGGCGATTCATATATGTCAAAATCTGAGGATGAAAGACGTAAGGCGCTTGTTGAATTTGCGCTTCCGAAGAACATCGACAACATGAAAAAAGCGATGGAAAAATATCGCATAAATTATGATACATGGTTCAGTGAACTGACCCTTCATAATTCCGGCCAGATCAAGGATGTTATCGATCTGCTGACCGAAAGAGGATATACCTATGAAAAGGACGGTGCGGTTTGGTATAAGAACAAGCAGGTACAGACTGAAATAATGCTGCGTGAGGGCAAGACTCAGGAGTATATCGACAAGCAGGAACTTAAGGACGATGTTCTTATTCGTGCTAACGGTAATCCGACATATTTTGCCGCCGATATTGCATATCATCGCAACAAGCTTGAAAAGCGCGGTTTCGCCAAGGCAATTGACGTTTGGGGTGCAGACCATCACGGCCATGTTGCAAGAATGAAAGGTGCAATGGAAGCCATTGGAATCGACTCATCAAGGCTTGACATTCTTCTCATGCAGTTTGTTCGCCTTATGCGTGACGGTGAGGTTGTCAGAATGTCTAAGAGAACAGGCAAAGCAATCACACTTGTTGATTTGCTTGAGGAAGTTCCCATTGATGCAGTTCGCTTCATGTTCAACATCAGAGAACCTGGCTCACTGATGGACTTTGACCTTGACCTTGCAGTTGAGGAAAGTTCACAGAATCCTGTTTATTATTGCCAGTATGCTCATGCAAGAATTTGCAGTATCCTTGCAAAACTCTCATCGGAGGGCAAAAGCGTACGTGAGTGTACACAGGCTGAACTTGAACTTCTTAAGGAAAGTGAAGAGCGTGAACTTATCCGTTATCTCTCCACACTTCCGGAAGTAATCGTTAACGCTGCGAAAAACTATGATCCTGCAAAAGTAACACACTATGCAGTTGAACTTGCAACCTTGTTCCATAAGTTCTATAACGCATGCCGTGTTAATGTTGACGATGAGGCACTTATGCAGGCAAGACTCAATTTGTGCCTTTGCGTTAAAGACACAATGAAGAACATTCTTGCAATGCTCAAAGTTGATGCACCCGTGAGAATGTGAACAGAAATACAAACAAATATTAACATTCTGAAAATGTTTCGGCTTAAACTACATATAATAAAGTTAGTTTTAAGTAATAAAAATAAAATAATCCCAAGGTAAAGGGGAAATACCGAAGAAATTTATTTATGAGGAGTAAAAACAATGAACGCTGAAAAAATTCTTGTTGTTGACGACGATCTCAACATTTGCGAACTTTTAAGACTGTATCTTGAAAAAGAGGGATATGACGTTGTTATTGCAAACGACGGTGCTGACGCGGTTTCAACTTTCAGAGCGGAATCACCAAATTTGGTTTTGCTCGACATCATGCTGCCGAAACTTGACGGTTGGCAGGTGTGCCGTGAAATCAGGAAGTTTGCTGAAACTCCGATCATTATGCTCACAGCAAAAGGAGAGGTGTTTGACAGAGTTCTCGGCCTTGAACTTGGTGCTGATGACTATGTTGTTAAGCCTTTTGACACAAAAGAGGTGGTTGCAAGAATCAAAGCTGTTCTTCGCCGCACTGCTGCCGCAGGTGTTGATGAGGTCAAGGAAGTCAACTATGACAAGCTTTCAATCAATCTGACTAATTATGAACTCAGAGTTAACGGAATTCAGATTGACACTCCGCCAAAAGAAATGGAACTTATTTTCCATCTTGCGAAAAATCCCAACAGAGTTTTCACACGCGATCAGTTGCTTGATGAAGTTTGGGGATTTGATTATTACGGTGACTCAAGAACGGTTGACGTTCATGTTAAGCGACTTCGTGAAAAGCTTGAAGGTGTTTCTGATAAATGGGAACTGCGCACTGTTTGGGGTGTAGGTTATAAGTTTGAAACACGTGAGTAATCGCGTATAGAATTCAGCGACATAGTTCAGGCTATGTCGCTGAACTAATTGCAGTACTTAGATTAATGAGGAGTTAGGAGTGAGGAGTGAAGGTTGCGGGAAAGATAGCAACGACTGTCAGCTTTTCTCTCGCAAAGATAGATAGTAACTATTTTTATAGCTTATTATTATAATAAATCTTTAACCGTTATATGAAAATTATTTTCGCGGACGAACGCTTTACATCATATGATGTTTTTCTCGCGACCACAACTCCTCACTCCTAACTCCTCATTCCTAATTTTTCAAAATTCCTCATTATCCGAAAGGAGAACAAATGGCAAATCAGGACAAAAAGAAAAAAGATAAAAGAAGAAAAAGACGCAAGCATAATTCTCTCATGTTGCATAACTTCAAGAATACGGCAATTTTGATTACAATTGCATTTATGCTGTTCAGTGTGATGATTATTTCTATTGTTGCCGCCGAGTGGTGGAACCAAAAAATTGAAGTGCTAACAACGAATGCTCAGGATATAGTTCGCACAATAAATAATTATTATGATAATGAAAACGACATTGATGACAGAGGAAAATGGTTTTCAAGATGGGCGCTTAACAGTACACTTTCCGTAATGTCTAATGCAACCTCCTCGGACTATTTCATCACTGATAAGCAGGGCAATGTTATTGCATGCAAGGACTTGATCTATCAAGGCAGTGCCGAAAAATGTGAGGAACACAGCAGTATGAAGGTCAGCGAGCAATACATGAAAAGAGCGTTGAGTAAAGGTTTTTCCGACTATTCAACAGATGATGTTTTCGGTTTCGGTAAGTTTATTGTAAGTGTTCCGATAAATGTTGAGGAATCTGACTATGCCGCAGTTTTCGCCGTTGAGGATGCTATCACGGGCTTGTTTCCTTATATCATGAACGTTTTGAAAGTTACCATGATTGCTGTGGGTCTGGGTTTGCTTCTAAGCTTTATTTTTATATATTTTAATAGCAAGCGAATTACAACACCGATAAATGAAATGAAGGAAATCACTAATCATTTTGCAAAAGGTGAGTTCGAACATCGGGCAAATGAGCAGTATGAGGATAAATATCTAAACGACTTTTCGCGTTCGCTTAACAAAATGGCGAATGAACTTGCAATTGAGGAGGAATCGCGGCGAAGTTTTGTTGCCAATGTTTCGCATGAACTTAAAACACCGATGACAACGATTGGCGGCTTCATTGACGGAATCATTGATGGTACGATTCCAAAAGAGCAGGAAATGAAATACCTCGGAATAGTATCGAACGAGGTTAAGCGCCTTTCAAGAATCGTTGTGTCGATGCTTAACCTTTCAAAAATTGAGGCTGGCGAGGTGAGTATTGCGCCGATAAAATATGATATTTCAGCGCAGATTTTTGAAACACTGCTTTCATTTGAAGAAAGAATAAACGAAAAGAAAATTGATATAGTCGGTTTCGAAAATATGGGATCTGTTATTATCAATGCCGATAAGGATCTTATTCAGCAGGTAATATACAACTTGCTTGACAATGCTGTGAAGTTTACTCCCGAAAAGGGAATAATCAGCGTCATTGCCGAAAACACTGAAGACATGACCTGTGTTAAAATCAGAAACACGGGAGCGGGTGTTTCAAAAGAAGAAATCTCAAGAATTTTCGAGCGCTTCTATAAGGTTGATAAGTCGAGAAGTTTTGATGTCAAAGGTGTTGGTCTTGGACTTTATATTGTGAAAACCATCATCAACATGCACGACGGTGACATAACTGCATCAAGCATTGAGGATGAATATATTGAATTCTCATTCGAAATTCCGAGAGAGCATGAACCGGCGGAAACTTTAGGTTAATTTTAGTTTGTTTTTTAACCTCTTTTTAGCGGTCAGCGTTAATATACAGACACAATAAAAGCAGGAGGTTAATAGGCATGAGCGAAAAAGTTCAGCGAACGGATGTTGAAACCAATGAAAACGGCTTAACAGCGAAATCAACTATACCCGAAGAGTTAACAGCGGTCACAGGCATGTTCGCGTCAAATGCACAACTGCCGCAGGACGTGGACCTGTGCATCATTAAGTCAATTGATGTCAGTGATGGTGTTATAAAAGCCAAGGGAACAAACATAAAATATTCCGAATTTTTGGTTGAAATACCAAATTTAAGTTAGTTTTAATCATGATTTAAAGTTTCTTTTAGTGAACAGATGTAAATTTGTAACAGTTAAATTATGATTCGGATGAAATCCGAGTCTTTGAAATAAAGCACTTGACGAAAGGGGCATTTGACAATGTCAGATAATTTTGAAAACAACAACTTTGGCTTTGACAATGAGAACTCTCAAAGTGATGATGTATTCTCATCTCAAAGCACTGAGTCTGCCGATGAAAACGGCACAGCAGATACCGCTGAAAATGTGAACAGCAGTGAGCAGAAAGCTGAACAGCCTCAGCCGCAAAGCACTAACCCGTATGCGACTCAGAATCAGAACTACAGCAACGGATACTATTCATATTCTCAGCAGACAAACAATAGTCAGAATCAATATGGCAGTTTCGGTTCGCAACAGCCGCAGCAAAACCAGAATTCATATTATCAGTTTGGCAGACAGCAGACTCAGCCGCAGCAGCAATACAGCTATAACAGACCGACTCCGCCGCCACAGAAAAAATCCTCAAAAGGCAAAAAGGCTGCGATTGCAATCATAGTCATTGCGGTTATTATAGGACTTTTTGCAGTTGTGATTTCACTTTTCTCTGGTGACGGTAATAACAACACCAACGCAATTGTTCCTGCAACCACAACTCAGGAACAGCAGGGAAATGAAAATGAAAACACAACAGTTGGAGATAGCGTTCAATATGGCTCAACTGAAGCGGCAACACAGCTTAAGCAATTGACAGCAGTTGAAGTTGCGGATAAAGCAAGAAAAAGCGTTGTCGGTGTTATGACATATAAAAGCGGTCAGCTTGCAGGCGAGGGCTCAGGTGTTGTTATGGGTATTGATGCAGATAAAAAATATACCTATATCATCACATGTGCTCACGTTATCAACGAAAGCGGTGCAACCTACGGAGTTTTGACTCTTGAGGGTAAGAGATATGACGCAACACTTGTTGCCGCTGACTCAAGAACTGATATCGGTGTTGTCAGAGTTGAAGCAACGGATCTCCCTGTTGCTGAGTTCGGCGATTCAACATCACTTAAGGTTGGCGAAACGGTTTATGCAATCGGTAATCCGGGCGGTTCTGAATATTTCGGCTCAATGACTGACGGCATTATTTCGGCGATTGACCGTTCAATCAACAACACATATAACATGACATGTATTCAGCATAACGCAGCAATTAACCCCGGTAACTCAGGCGGTGCGCTCGTTAACAGCATGGGTCAGGTTATAGGCATCAACTCATCAAAAATTGCCGCAACTGACTATGAGGGTATGGGATTTGCAATTCCGATGTCAATTGTTAAGCCGATCGTTGATAACCTTATTCAGTATGGTTACGTGCCAAACAGACCGAAGCTTGGCATTGAATATGCATCGGTCAATGACTATCAGCTTTATAGCATGGTTGTTGCAATCAAGGGACTTCCGTCAGGCTCACTTGTAATTGCAGGCATCTCAAATGACAGTTCTCTTGCAAATACTGATGCGCAGGTTGGTGACATGATTATCGGTGTTAACGGCAAGCCGATGGATTCATCAGACACATTGCTTGACCTTATCAACACCGGCAATGTCGGAGATTCAATCACACTCAATCTTTGCAGAGTTGAAAACAGAACCTATAAAATAACAAAGTTTGATGTAACAATTCAGCTTATCGAGGACAGAGGATCTCAGGAGGAAGAAACAACAACCGCACAGTCATCGGGCGGCTATAACTACGGCGGCGCAAACAGCTTTGAAGATTTCTTCCAGGATTACTTCGGCTCATTCGGCAGATAAGACACAGAAAATATTAAGACAGGGCTGCGGGGCTCTGTCTTTTTTGTGTTAAAAATATTATTTTGCGTGTGTTTTTGCTCGAATAATGGTATATTTAAGTAGATGAGGAATTAGGAGTGAGGAATGATTGTCGCGTGTGAGCGACTGCTTACGTCAGCTTTTCCCCCGCGAAGATAGATAGCAACTATTTTATAGATTGTCATTATAATAAATCTTTACCGAATCAACTCATTATTTTTTCGCGGTTGAACGATAAAAATTGTTGCTGCTTTTCTCGCGACCTTAATTCCTCATTCCTAATTAAACTATAGATATCTCTCAATTAAACATCATACTTAAAAATTGATGGGAAGTGAAACCATGGACGAAAAAATTGTGTGGCTGATAAAGTCGCGCGATGAAGACGGTTTGTTGCTGCTTGAACAATCATACGGCAAAATGATAAAGTACATAGTTTGCTCGATTATATCCGACAAAAGTGATGCCGAAGAATGTATCAGCGATATTTACGGCAAAGCTTGGGACAAGATTGATTCTTTTGATTCGCAAAAGGGAGAGTTTCGTTCATGGCTCACTGCTATATCACGAAATACTGCCGTTAATAAGCTGAAGAAAAACAGTGTCACTCACTGTGAGATTGACGAAAGTATGACAAATGATGAAACTGTTGAAGCTGCTGTGATGAAAAAAGAGCAACGAAAAATGATAAGCAAAGCAGTGAGTACCCTGTCATCATTTGAACAGCAGTTATTTTACAGAAAATATTACTATATGCAGTCGGTGGAGCAAATTGCCGCCGAAACAGGAATTTCACATCGCGCCGCTGAGGGCAGACTTTATCGTATCAGAAAAAAGCTTCGTAAAGAGTTGGGAGGATATTTCAATGGATGACAACAGATTTGATGATTTTCTTGCTGACGTTGTGTCAGATGAAAGCGTTGCGGTTAAAGTTCCAGCCGTAAATCCGTGGAAAACATGCATTCAGCTTATTTCAATAGGCTTGCTTATGATGATGTTTACGCTTAATTATTTGGGGCTTAACTATATATTGCCGGCAATCGGGAGTATTATGATTTATTGCGGGGTCAGAGTGCTGAAAAATGAAAACAAGTTGTTTCATTCGTCATGGGTGCTCTCTCTTATACATGTTTCATATACGTTGTTCATTCTGGTCGCATATGCAACACCTCTCGTTGAAAGATTGGGACTTTATCTGACCGTTTTAAGCAGCGTATGGCTGACAGCACTGCTTTTCAGCCTGCACTTTGGCTTCATGGAAGTGTTCAAAAAGGCCGAAATATCGCATAAACATACACCGTTTTTGTTTGCGGCGCTGTGGGAACTTGTAATGTTCGTAATGGTGCTCATCGGTGTCGGAGATTTGCCGTTCTATATCGCAATACCGTTTATTGTGATAATTATCCTTATTATCAGGTCAATGTATAAGCTGAAAGAAATATTGCCGAAGGTCGGTTATGATTTCCTGCTTTCTGAGCCTCGTGTCAGCAACAAAACAACCATGATCGTTTATTGCACTGCTTGTGCAGTATTAACCTTTTCAATGATTTTTGTTTTCAATCATACCGTCGGCGAAGCAGTGGATTTAAAAATTGATAACACTCTTGAGCAACGTCAGACTTTGATAGATATGGGATTCCCGAAAGATATACTAAGCGACGTTACCGATGAAGATATAAAACTGATGAGCGACTGCAAGTCCATTCTTGTGTCAGGAGAGAATTATGAGCCTGAATATATGTATGAGCAAGAGAGCGGAGAGTGGATGAGTGATGAAGAACTTGGCATTGACAATGATTTAGATGATACTGTATCAGAAGATCCTGTGACATTTTGCAGAGTTTATCTTCAGACAGATGCAACCATTATTGTCCTGCAATACTTTAATTTTGTTGATGAGCACCCAAGAAAAGATGTACGTTTTTATAATTGGTTCGGAACGGGTTCAACATATTTAATAAATACATTATCGGGTAAACTGATTTATGACAAGAACGGTAAAACAATGGTTTCAGAAATGATAGATTATATGAATCTTCACTATAACGGTAAGCCTATCAGAGTGGGTGAGCAGGAATTAACTGGTTTAATTTGCTATCCGTTCGGTGCTGATAAGGAGCGCGGATATATTATTTATGAGTTTGACAAAACCGAAGAAGAATTTTTCATGAGCTGCTTCAATTATTATCTTGAACCGTTTAGAATAAACTATCCGTATTCTTCACAAACACGCGACCAAGGACTGACAGCGACAGGACACATTATGCAACATTATGATTATGTCAATGGCTATGACTGGTCGGATAATAAAGTATATGTGTCATATGATAGCATTGAATAAAATGCAACACCGCAACTTCTTCAGCTGCGGTGTTTATTCATCTGCAAAAAATATGGTTGCCGATCGTCTTTATAACGGGTCTTGATAGCATAAACGAATTAGATGTTTTTTTCGGATTGTAATAATAGATCGCGCCGCCGCTGGGATCCCAGCCGTTAATGCAGTCTTGCGCCGCTTTTCTGGATGTATCATTGCCTGCAACACTCCAGTTTGAATCGTTTACGGCAGAGAAAGCACCTTTCTGATAGATAACACCTGCAATTGTGTCGGGGAAAGATGAGTGCGAAACTCTGTTGAGCACAACCGCTCCGACCGCGACCTGTCCTGTATATCCCTCACCACGTGCTTCGGCGGCAATCAGCTTTGAAAGCAGGTTGATATCGCTCTGGCTGAATTTGCCCGAACCTGATGAGGATGTTGAGCCGGAACCGAGTCCAAGATAAGTGAGCGTTTTAGGTCCTGCAATTCCGTCAACGGTGATTCCGCAATTTTTCTGAAATGCTCTGACAGCATTTCTTGTTGCCGTTCCGAAAATTCCGTCAACCGACCCGGTGTAATAACCGAGCGATTTTAATTTCTGTTGAATCTTACGCACCTCATCGCCGCGTGACCCGAGTTTTGAAAGGGTATAGACAGACTCAATGCTGAAATCAGCGGCTCGAAACGCATAGCCTGCAAAAACAAGTGACAATGCAAGAATAACGCACAGAAGTGATTTTGTTAAAATTTTCAGTTTAGTTTTCTTTGTTGTATTTTCCATTTATGACACCTCTGAAAGTATTTTTTTCAAATTCTTTCAGATTATGCATAGAATTATAAATATGATTGTTTTGAATTTTGAGTCTGAATAGAGTTTTGCCGGATATGCAATTTGGCTTTGCGGATGAATTTTAACTTTTAGCACGACCTATCACCGCATATTTTTACACCAGTGAAAAATCGGCAGCACATACTGTGCCGCCGATTGCATTTATTCTTTGTCCTTATTCTTCCTCTTGGGAGGATTCATCAGCTTCTCTTGGCAGAATCTCAACCCTTATTTTGCCGATTCTGCGATCATCGACATTGAGAATAGTGAACTTGAGGTTTTCGTATGTTACCTCGTTCATGTCACCGTCTTTCGGAAGAAAGCCGAGTTGGCTTATGATAAAGCCGCCGAGAGTGTCATAATCGCCGTCAGGTATCACATCGTCAACAAGTTCGTTGACTTCTTCGATGTATGCCGTTCCGTCAATTGTGAAGATATTTTCTTCCACCTCAACAATTTCCTTGTCCTCATTGTCATATTCATCCTGGATGTTTCCGACAATCGCTTCAAGCAGGTCTTCCATTGTAACAATGCCTGCCGTTCCGCCGTATTCATCAACAACAACCGCCATCTGAACACGCTTTTCACTCATTTCGTTGAAAAGTTCGCCGCAGTTTTTGCTGAACGGAACATAGTATGCGTCACGCATAATATCTTTGGGGCCTTTACCTTTCGGCAGGGCAGAGGATATATATTTGAGAAGGTCTTTTATATAAACAATACCGATGATATTGTCGGGGTCTTCGTGGAAAACCGGAATTCTGGAATATCCCTCTTCAATCGCAATTGAAACAACGTGCTCAAGCGTATCATCGTCTTCAACTGCGCACATGTCAGTTCGATGCGTCATGATGTCTGAAACATCGATATCATCAAAGTCAAAGATATTGTCAATCATTTCTTTTTGTAGATCCTCGATAACGCCTTTTTCCTGTCCGACGTCAACCATCATGCGTATTTCTTCTTCAGTAACGCTTTCTTCATCTGCATTTGGGTCAAAACCGCAGATGCGAACGACGAGATTTGTTGATGCTGAAAGAACTTTAACAAACGGAGCTGTGACTTTTTTAACAACAAGCAGTATGCCAACAACTTTATATGCAATCTTTTCAGGTTTTTGCATTGCCATTCTTTTCGGAGCAAGTTCGCCGAATACCAATGAGAAGTATGACATAATGATTGTGATCAAAACGACTGAAACACCGTTTATTACCGATGCCGGAATAGGTGAACCGAGAGCGACCAGCTTATCGGCCAACATTGTTGCAAAGGTTTGCGATGCAGAAGCTGAAGTGAGGAATCCTGCCAAAGTAACACCGATTTGAATTGTGGAAAGGAAGTTGCTGGGATTGTCGGTGAGTTTTTTCACCTGGCGCGCCTTTTTGTGTCCTTCTTCAGCAAGCTTGTCAATCATGTTGTCATTAAGAGAAATGATTGCAATTTCACTCATTGCGAAAAATGCGTTAACAATAACAAGTACTACAAGTAAAATAATTTTTAAAATAAAACTTCCGGGGTCATCCATAATGGATTGCTTCTCCTTTCAATGTAAGAAAATATATGTAATGCTACATATTAATTACACATTATACAACATAAACATGAAAAGGTCAATACGTAAAATAATGCGTAATTCATAATGCTTAATGCGTAATTGCGTGGAAGATTGTACCGATTGTAAGCAATAGTCCGCAGAGGAAGAACGAATTTAGGTAATAAGTAAAAAGTAATAGTGAGAAGGTGCGGTCGCGAGTGAGAAAAATAAAATTCATAAACTTTTTATCCGCGGAATGAAATTATATACTTACTCAAAATAGTATATAAAAAACAATCTATTAATAAGACTACAAATAAAGACAGCCGACAAAGCCCCGGCCGTTTTGAATCTCTATGGTTATGGTGAACAGACTTACCATAGCCGAACGTATTTCGTCATTATTGTACGGCGTCCAAAGGACATGGGAGTTAG
>JAMPDR010000003.1 GCA_023665555.1 Ruminococcus sp. | reverse complement strand
CAATGTTTGCAATTATGTATTTTGTAATGATCAGACCGCAAAAGAAAAGACAAAAAGAAGAGCAGGCAATGAGAGATGCTGTTGATGTTGGTGATGAAATCACAACAATCGGCGGTATTTGCGGACGTGTTGTTACCGTTAAGGAAAACCATCTCATCATTGAAACAGGTTCAGACAGAACCAGAATGCAGATCATGAAGTGGGCTGTTCAGACTAATAACACAGCTAATGAAAGACTTCAAGAAGAACGTGCACAGGCTAAAGAAGCTGCTGAAAAAGCAAGAGCTGAAAAGAAAGAGAAAAAATCAAGGAAATCAAAGGAAAACAATGATTAATTGATTTATTAAGTTTTGTTGTAATATAACTTAATACCTCCTCATATTCTTTAACAGAGAGAATGTGAGGAGGCTTTTTTTATGATTAAAAAAGGGAAGGGTAAACCAAGAACGGAAAAGAATATAAGCGATAAAACAAAAGTTTTCATTAAAACCCAAATTCTTGCGCTGATTGTTTATTTGCTGTTTTTTCTAATCGCATCAATAATTCTATTCAGCACAGAAATCGATAAATCAAAAAGTTTTTATGCAGCAATATCAGCTTTTGCAGCTGCAGCATTTATATGCGGATATTTCTCAGGCTATAAAATACACAAAAAAGGACTTTACGTAGGTTTATTATTCTGTTTGCCGATGAATGTTATCATAACTATGGTATCACTTATAGTCAATTCTTTTAAGGTTGACTTAACAACAACTATATCATTTGTAATACTTATTGTTTGCTCAATGCTCGGAGGAGTATTATCTGTTAACACAAAATTAAAGGCAAAATAATCAGAGGGGAAACATATCGTGAAAATTAATGCAACCTTTACAAAAAGACCGAAAATCAGAATTAAAGAACCACTCAAATCAGATATAAAAAATAAAATACTTTTACTGTCTGTCTTTGATATTGCTTTAGGTATTGCCGTAGGCTCAATGCTGTTCATTTCAAATACAAAATACATATCAGGTGAATTAATGGAATTTTTCATTAATTTTGAAACCGATTTTTCCGGAAAGAACTTTGCTGAAATATTTTTCGGATTCTTAGCCGCCAATATTATTTATGTAGCTTTAACTGTCATTTTTGGTGCCAGTTCTATCGGAGAACTTCCAATTGCTCTAATGACGCTTGTAAAGTCCATCGGTATAGGCTCACTGACCGCGTATCTTTTTTCAGAATACGGACTACACGGGTTCGAGTATTTTTTGCTGGTATTTTTCCCGGGAAAAGTTGTTTTGCTGTTTGCAATGGTTATGCTGATACAAAATGCAACTTTATCGTCACATCAGATAAGGCAGGTTATAAAAGGTATCTCAACTGATTACATGGACATAAAGCTATATTTGATTAGGACAGCCTGTATATTGCTTATTTTCGCGCTGTCTTGCCTAGTTGATAGCGTTGCAATAAAATTGTTTTCACCACTGTTCAGTTTTAATTCTTAAGTATCATCTGATTCTTTGCTCAGGGGATTTTTCTTCGCCGCTTCTCGTAGCTGTTTATTTTCAACGTGTGTATATATTTCCGTGGTCGACAGATTCTCATGTCCAAGCATATCTTTGAGAACAAGTACATCAACATCGCCATATTGATACATGAGCGTTGCAGCAGTATGCCTTAATTTGTGCACAGAATAATGATTGCCATCAAGTCCGATTTTTTTTAAATTATCATATACCATAAGTTGTACCGCTTGGCGTCCCATGCGTTTTTTTAATCGGCTTATAAAAAGTGCATTTCTGTCGTCGCCCCTAAGACCTTCAACAGGACGCACAGCAAGATACGCTTTGATTGAATCAACACATGCCTTGTTCAAGTATAACATTCGCTGTTTGTTTCCTTTGCCGGTGACAATCAGCGTTTTTGTATTCAGATTAAAATCAGAAAGATTAAGACCGACAAGTTCAGCAAGACGTAAACCGCAATTTAAAAACAATGTTATTATACAATAGTCACGTAATTTATTATCTCCGTCAACAGCCTGCAAAAGTTGTTGACTTTGTTCTAGGGTAAGATATTTAGGAAGCTTCTTTTTTGACGGTGATACCTGGAGTTGAGTGGCAGGATTAGATGATATATATCCCATTTTATCAGATACATATTTGAAAAATCCGCGGATAGATGACGCTTTTCTCGCTCGTGTCACAGAAGAATTTTTTCTATCTCCGTTACAATAGGCAAGAAAGCCGTGAATATCAGTAAGAGTTAATTTTTCAATATATGTGTCATCAATGAAAGACAAATCCGTTTCAACAGTCGATTCTTTTTCAATTTTTATGTCACCGTTTTGTGCAGCGATATATTCAAAAAAAAGACGTAAATCCCTGGCATACCCCTCAACGGTAAGCGGAGAGGTATCTCGTATTGCACCAAGATAATTCAAATATTCAACCACACGTTTAGGAAGGGTGGATGCATTGTAATTAGGCATTATAATCACTCCGATACTTTTCTGAACCAACTATACAAAATATTTTATCGTAAGTCAAGTCAATATATGGTTAAATAGCAAGTTTAATCAAAAAAATATGGCGATATAAAAGGCAATTGTCTATAATATATTGACTAATCGATGATTTTTTTGTAAAATAAAAGATAACATCATTGTTATCGGCAATGGTATCTATCTGAAAAGGAGTCCGATTAATGAAAGCTTTAAAGTATATTAAAGGCAAGCTTGGCTACGGTGTAGGTGCTGTCGGTCTTGACTTGAGTTATGGAATGTTTTATTCATTTCTTGCAAAGTATCTTACCGATGTTCTTGGTATGAAAGCATCGTTTTTGCTTATTTTAACTCCGATTGCCAGAATTTGGGATGGTATCAATGACCCTATGATGGGAACAATCGTTGATAATACTCACACAAAAATTGGTAAATATCGCCCGTGGATTTTAACAGGTGCTGCTCTTAATGCAATTGTGCTTGTCTTTTTGTTCAGCAATCCATTTCATCTTTCCGGTATCGCAATATGCGCATATGTTGCAATTGTATATATCCTTTGGGGTATGACGAATACTCTTGCTGATATTCCGTATTGGTCAATGGTTCCGTCATTCACAAGTGATCCCGAGGAAAGAAATCTTATCTCAACAGTTGCACGTGCTTTTTCAGGACTCGGTCAAGGTATCGTTACAATCGGTGCACCGCTTATTATGACTGCTGTTAGTGCAACGGAGATTGATGGAACAAAAGTTCATGATTCGCGAAGCTATCTTATTTGTGCAATCGTATGTGCGGTTTGCCTTATTATGTTCTCAAGTATTTGCGTTGCATCAACAAAAGAGAGAATCTCAACTGCTCCGGCTGAAAAGTTTTCATTCAAGAAAACTCTCAGCATCGTCAAGTCAAATGATCAGTTGCTTATATTCATGCTTTTCGCAATGATTTCAAACGCAGGCTGGTATCTTACTTCTGGCGTTGCAACATATTATTTTGATGTTGTTGTTGGCGACCCGAACAAGCAGTCACTTTTCAGCACATGTTCAGCAATTGGTTCAACAGTAGGTTTACTGCTTCTCCCGATTCTTACAAAGCGTATGTCAAAGCGCAAGGCATATCAGACTTCACTCGCAATAGCAGCTGCTGGATATGTCGGTATGGCCGTTTCAGCGCTTGCAGGTCAGCTTATTTTGATGGATATTTTCTATATTATCGGCGGCATCGGAATTGCATCAATGTTTATTGCTCAAACTATATTCCTTGCTGATATCGTTGATTACGGCGAAGTTAAGCTTGGATTCAGAGCCGAGTCAATTACATTCTCTATGAAGGGTTTCCTTCAAAAAATGGCATATACACTTCAGACAATCATTATGTTTGCATCTCTCGGTATTTCGGGATATGACGGAAATCTCCACAGCAATAACCCACAGTCAGCTAAGGCTGCAATCACCGTTATGCTTGTTATAATTCCGCCTGTTTTGTTTGTGATATCCCTTCTTATCTTCACCAAGAAATTTAAGCTTCATGGTGCTTTCATGGATGAAATTACTCAGACTGTTATTGCTAACCAAAAGAAGAGAGAAGAAACACTCAACGAGGCGTAAACTATAATTCAACTGGTTATATATGTGCTGATTTTGCGGAAAACCATGTCAGCACATATTTTTTATTAAGGAGGTTAAAAATGAGAAAGACATTTTATAAATCAACCGTAGCATACTTCGGACAAATATTAATTTGGATTTTCCTTGCATTTATATTTCTTATTCTGTTTTTTCTCTCCAAAGATTATTCAAAAGATAGCATTGAGGTTACAGTGCTGTCAATCTTAATTGTTGAATCAATAGCATCTGTATGTGTTCCTGCCACAATGAGAAAAATCGTTTTTACAGATAACGCGGTAGCAGTGAAAATCGGATTTATATGCTTGAAAAAACTCAATTATGATGATATTAAGTGCGTTAATGTGATGCAAAAGATATCAGGTCCGCACCCGGTCAGCTATGTTTTCTTTTCAAAGAATGTCATAAGCAGCCAAGAAGCCGGAAGCTTATTTGATAAGCAAAGTTTCACTAATAAGGAGGACGTTATATTTTGCGATTATCCGCAAAAAGGTTTGAAAGAATTACTTGCAAATACTTTTGCAGATTTAGGAGAAAACTAAAAATTAGTTAGATGCTGTGTATGCGAAAAGTCCCATCGATAATCGACGGGACTTTTTATCATATCACTTCATTATTTCAAGTTATACAACTCAATATAATCGTTGATTTTGTTAACAGGATCAAGGAACTTGCTTACTGATTCATCGTGGTTGAGAGTATCAATGATGAAAGCACAATATTTTGACATATCAACCATTGTATACCACTCACGATTAAGCAGTTTTTCAGGAGTATAAATAAGATTTGTTGTGAAAATCTTATCGAACATACCAGCTTCGTAAGCCTCATCAAAAATTTCAAGACCTGATGAGAAAAGACCGAATGAAGAGAAAATGAAGATACGGTTTGCTTTGAGGTTCTTAAGCTGACGGCAAACGTCGAGCATACTTGCACCGCTTGAAATCATATCGTCAACAACGATAACATCCTTGCCTGCGATATTAGAGCCAAGGAATTCATGAGCGATAATCGGATTACTACCGTTAACAACCTTAGAGAAATCTCTGCGCTTATAGAACATTCCAAGTTCAATTCCAAGAACATGAGCATAATAAACACATCTTCCCATGCCGCCCTCATCGGGAGAAATCATCATTGTGCGGTCAGGTGTGAATTTGATGTCATTATCAACGCTTTTTGCAAGTGCCTTAATCATCTGATAGGTGGGTGATACGCTCTCAAAACCGATTCTGATTGCGTTTTGAACTCTGGGATCGTGTGCATCAAAAGTGATGATATTGCTTACACCCATGTTTTCAAGTTCCTGAAGAGCAAGAGCACAGTCGAGTGACTCACGAGCTGTACGTCTGTGCTGTCTGCCCTCATAAAGCATTGGCATAATAACAGTGATTCTTCTCGCTTTGCCTGCACATGCAGAGATGATTCTCTTAAGATCAGCAAAGTGATCATCAGGACTCATCGGAATCTGCAGTGGCTTACCGTCAGCATCTTTTATATCATACATTTTGTATGTAACACTGTAATTGAAGCAGTCAGCAACAATAAAAAGATCATATCCTCTGATGGTTTCGTTAATAACGCACTTTCCTTCGCCTGTTGAAAAACGCGGAAGTGTAACATCAATAAGATATGAATCTTTTTCATAGCCCTCAAAATATATTGAACTTTTGTGTTCGCTGTCGAAGTCCTTTCTGCAATCAACAATGTAATTGTCAATTTTCTTAGCAAGTTCTTCTGAACCTCTCATTGCAATGATTCCGAGTTGACCCTGCGGAATTGAAGAAAGGTTATCTCTGACTAAAGTTGACATATATTTACCCCCAAAATTAAACTTCTTTATTTATTTTACTTTTTTTACTGAACTTTGCAATAGCTTTTGAAATATTTGTCGAAAAAATTATTCACCAATTTATGGAATGTATTTAGTGAATATTAACGAAATTAATATAAAAATTACATTTATTATGTCATTAACTCAATTCACTTTCAATTGTTGGTACAATCACGCATTTATCATTTTGATTTTTAACCTCATTATCAAGTATGGAAATAAGCTGAGATTTTGTATATTTGTAATCATATGGTATGACTAAATCGAAAATCAATTTAGTTTGGTTTGATGTTTCGTTAACACGAAAATCATGCATACTGAGATCGCAGTCAATTTTATCAATTATATTTTGCATCATTTGGCGAAGATTGTTGACATTCTCATCGTTCACCACAATAGGATCCAAGTGCGCAACAAGCATGATGCCAAATTTTTTTAATACAGCTTTTTCGATTGTATCAATCTTTTCATGTGCTTCGACTAAATTCATATCAGACGAAACCTCAACGTGGACAGATGCAAAGCTGTTATTGGCGCCGTAAGAATGAATAATAAGGTCATGTGTACCCAAAACACCGTCATATTTGCGTATGAAGCAAATTATATCATTGACAATATCTTTTGACGGTGGTTTGCCAAGCAGAAAACTGACAGTTTCTCTCAGTATACCAAAGCCTGAGTACATAATAAAAAGTGCAACAACAATTCCAAAAATACCGTCTACAGGCAGAGATGTAACTTTAGACAAAAGCAATGAAATAAGTGTGACACTTGTTGCCGTGATATCGCTTATACTGTCTTTAACAGCGGCGGTAAGGGCAGGGGACTCAATTTGCTTTCCAAGATAACGATTAAAAAGCGCCAGCCATAGCTTTCCGCCTATCGAAAGTACAAGAATTACAACGGCAGGTATGTTGAAAAACAACGGATGGGGATTGGCTATTTTATCAACAGAAGTTTTTATCAGTTCGAATCCCATTAGTTCAACTATAAAACCTATAACAAGTGCAGCAATATACTCAACTCTGCCATGTCCGAATGGATGCTCTTTATCCGGTTTGGCAGATGACATTTTAAAGCCAACAAGTGTAACTATGCACGATCCGGCATCCGAAAGATTATTTATTGCATCAGCGGTGATAGCAATACTGCGCGTTAATGCTCCTATGATGAACTTACAAACTGTTAGTATTATATTAACCAAAAGTCCTGCAAGTCCGCTAAGCAGTCCGTATTTTTCTCTCACCAAGGGACTTTTGATATTTGTATAATCTTTTATAAAAATTCTTACAATTAAACCAGACATAAAATGTCCTTTCATAACCAATTTTACTTAGTGTTTATCAACAATATGTACATCCAGTTGTGTATATGGGATATTGATTCCGTTTCTGTCAAAAGCAAGTTTAACTTCCTCCTGCATGGCATAGTAAACGTCCCAATAATTTTCACTTTTACACCATATACGTGTGAGTAAATCAATGCTGCTTGCACTGTGTGACTTAACATAAACTACAGCATCGGGATCATCCAAAACAAGTTGATTCGTGTGCGCAACTTCAAGTATGACACTTTTGGCTTTTTCAATATCATCATTGTAGCCAATTGAATATATCAAATCAACTCTGCGATTATCTTCAGCTGAAAAGTTGACAATTTGATTTTTTGTCAGATGTGAATTTGGAATAACAATACGTTTATTATCAACTGTTGTGATAACAGTATTCATGAAGCGAATTTCTGCAACGAAACCTGCTTCTCCTGCAACCTCAATATAGTCACCGGCTTTGAACGGATGAGTCATAAGGATTTGTATGCCGCTGGCGAACTGAGCAACGCAATCCTGCAAACCGATACCTGCGGTTATACCTGCTGCACCGAGCGCCGCAAGGAATGAATTGATATTAAAAAACATAGACAACGCACACAAAACAAATGTAAGTTTTATAAATACCGAAACGATATTTTTGACGAATAAATATACTGAAGCATCTACACCCTTGGCTTTCATAGCTTTTACAATTAATTTAGGTATAAACCTCGATAACCATATGCCAACTATGATAACAACTACGGCGATAATAAGTGTTGGCAACATATTGAAAAACTTATTGACAATATCCCATTCTTTCCATAATGTGCTGAAATTCCTGACAGCTTCTTCCGGTGATACAAACTGTCCGTTTTCGTCAAGAATCGGATTGATTGATGATGTTGTTTCAATTGCAATATCGGGCAAAATAGTTAACAATTTAGACACTTATATTTCCTCCTGTATATAAAAATATTACTACTTGTTTATGATTATATCATCAATTATCTGTTCTTTCAACAAAATTATATGCATTGCGATTATAAATTTATATTGACAAATTCACAAAAAATGTTATAATATGAAATTGAAATTCAGTTTCATTTTTTATCATCAGCAATAAAGAGGAACATTTATGGCAGACAGTGTATATAAAACAAAACAACGAGAAGTTATTCTTGAATGTTTGAAAGAACATATGGAACAGGCATACACAATCGATGAAATCACCCAAATGCTTAAGGAAAAAGGAGAGTCGGTTGGCCGAACTACTGTATACAGATATATTGATTTTCTTGCTGAAAACGGCAAGGTGCGCAAATTTCTTTCAGCAAATGGAAAAAGTGCAACATATCAATTTATTGAGCATTATGATGACTGTTGCGAGCATATGCATTTAAAGTGCGTTGAATGTGGAAAATTTGTTCACTTAGGATGTGATTTCATGAGTGGAGTTTGCAGTCACATTATGGAACACCACAATTTTAAAGTAGATAATTCAAAAACAACTATTCTAGGTATTTGTAAGGAATGTATGAGTAAAGGAGATAGTCAGTAATGAGTCTTATATCATGTGAAAATGTTGCTTTAAGTTATGAAAACAATATCGTTGTCGGTGGTCTTAACTTTGAAGTGAACAATGGCGATTATCTCTGCATAGTCGGTGAAAACGGGAGCGGTAAGAGCACATTGGTAAAATCCATTCTTGGGCTAAAAGGCATACATGAGGGAAAAATTACCTTTTCAAAATCAATCAGCGGAAAAAATATAGGATATCTTCCCCAACAGACAACCAATCAAAAAGATTTTCCTGCCAGTGTTTATGAAGTTGTCCTTTCCGGCTGTATTTCCGAAAAGAAAGGTATTTTCTTTTCAAAGAAACAAAAAGAACGTGTGCTCTCAAATATGGAGAGGCTTAATATAAAGCAGCTAAAAAACCGTTGCTATCGCGAACTCTCAGGCGGTCAGCAGCAGAGAGTGTTGCTTGCAAGAGCACTCTGCGCCGCTGATAAGCTTCTTTTACTCGATGAACCTGTGGCAGGATTGGATCCGGTTGTAACTGCTGATTTTTATCAGCTTATTGAAAAATTAAATCATGAACTTGGCATAACCATAATTATGGTTTCTCATGATATTTTGTATGCAGCTACCCATGCAAGTCATATTCTTCACATGAAAAAGGACAATTCATTTTTCGGAACATCATCACAATATCTAAAAAGCGAGGTCTTTAAAGCCTTTGAAGGAGGTTTTAGAAATGCTTGACTCAGTCAATCTCTTGTTTTCTCAATCATTCTTGCTCAGAGCCTTATTGGTAGGGATTCTCATTTCTCTTTGCTCGGCACTGTTGGGTGTTAGTCTTGTACTTAAGCGATTTTCAATGATTGGTGATGGACTTTCACATGTCGGTTTCGGTGCGTTGGCAATTGCTTGCGCGGCAAATATTGCGCCGCTTTATTTTTCACTTCCGATAGTTGTTGTTGCTGCTTTTTTACTCCTTAGAATGAGTGAAAACGGCAAAATAAAGGGCGATGCAGCAATAGCTATAATTTCGGCAGGGGCTCTTGCAATTGGTGTTATGGTCACTTCTATGACTCAGGGCATGAATGTTGATATATATAACTATATGTTCGGCAGTATTCTCACGATGACTAAAAGCGATGTTGTTTTGAGTATGGTTTTGTCAATAGCTGTCATAGTTTTGTTTGTGGTATTTTATCATGAAATCTTCGTTGTTACTTTTGATGAAAGCTTTTCAAAGGCTACAGGAACAAAAACGTCGGTTTATAATATGCTTATTGCACTTTTAACGGCTGTGACTATTGTTGTCGGAATGCGTATGATGGGCGCACTTCTCATTTCAAGTTTAATTATATTTCCGACTGTAACATCAATGCGTATTTGTAAAAGCTATCGCAGTGTAGTTGTTTCAAGTATATTCATATCTGTTATCAGCTTTGTCATCGGCTTGATCATTTCGATTAGTTTTGATGCACCAACCGGAGCAAGTATCGTTTGCGTAAATATTTTCGCATTGATAGTATTTTCTATAATAGGCTGGATCTTATCAAGACCTAAAAACAGTAAAATTGCAAAAGTAAGAAAGCCGCTGGCTGTATCAACGGCAGTTATTTCGATTGCAGCCATTGTTGTTGTGATGAGTCTTGCACCATCCACGAACTATAAAAAAGATGAAATCAGCATTATAACAACCGGTTTTGCATCATATGATTTTGCAAAACAAATTGCAGCTGAAAAGGCTAACGTCGAGATGCTTCTATCACCGGGCGAGGAAAGTCATACATTTGAACCTACACCGTCAGACATAATAAAAATACAAGATTGCGATGTATTTATCTATGGAGGCGGGGAATCCGATGAGTGGGTAAACAATATCCTTAGTTCAATTGATACTGAAAAAATCGCTGTAGTAAAAATGATGGAATCAACCGAAGCAGAAAAAGAGGATATAATCGAAGGAATGGAGCATCACGAAGATTCTGAAGATGAATACGACGAACATGTATGGACCTCTCCGCTTAAGGCAATTGAAATCGTTCAATCAATAAGTAACGCATTATGCAAATCTGATTCTGTCAACAAAGACTTCTATATGAGTCAAACTGAAAACTACATTAAAAAACTTAAAATGCTTGATGAAAGTTTCAGAGAAATCTCATTTTCCGCTCAAGATAAACATTTTATTATAGGTGATAGATTTCCGTTTAAATATCTTTTTGATGAATATAATTTTTCATATTATGCAGCATTTCCCGGCTGCTCGGCAGAAAGTGATGCAAGTCCTGCAACAATCGCTTTTCTGATTGAAAAAGTAAAAGCTGAAAATATCAACGTAGTGTTTAAAGTGGATTTAAGCAGCGGAAACGTTGCTGAGTCAATTGCAGAAAGCACAGGCACAAAGATCGAAACACTCTATTCATGCCATATTATATCATCAGACGATTTCAACGCTGGTGAAACTTATATCAGCCTTATGCAACGCAATATTGAAGTTTTATCGCAAGCAATATAATCGTCATGTTTCATTTTGTTAATTCATATACTTCACCATAAACAGTGAGGTGATTAACATTATGAAAATAGCTATTGCCGGCTACGGCGCCTTAGGTGCGGCGGTTGAGAAAGCGGTATATAAAAGTAAAGATATTGAGTTATTCGGAATATTCACACGACGAAATTGTGATATAATTAAAACAATACAGAACACGGCGATTTATCCGTTCAGTGAAATAAGAAGATACAAAAATGATATAGATGTTGTTATCAACTCTATGGGCAGTGCATTTGATTTACCTGAAACAACACCAAGTATTGCCGCAGATTTCAATCAGGTTGACAGTTTTGACACACACAGTGAGGTTCGTGAACATTTCAAAAGAACTAACGCTGCGGCTATATCAGGAGAAAAGCTGTCTTTGGTATGTGCAGGATGGGATCCCGGCTTGTTTTCAATTGCAAGGGCATACATGAAAGCTGTCTTGCCAGGCGGAATGGATTATACATTTTGGGGTGAGGGAGTCAGCAGAGGACATTCCAATGCCATAAAAAAAATCAACGGTGTTGTTGATGCCATTCAGTATACAGTGCCTGTTAAATCAGCTGTTATCAGTGTTCGCAACGGAGATTTACCATCTCTTAAACCACATCAGATGCATAAAAGAGTTTGCTACGTTGTTGCTGAACCAGGTGCTGATGTTGGGCGCATAGAAAAGGATATTAAAGCTATACCGAATTATTTCGCAGAGTATAATACCGAGGTTAATTTCATTGATTATGAAAGCTTTCTTTCTGAGCATACAAAAATGAGTCATGGCGGCAATGTCATATGTTGTGAAAAAGATGATAATGGTATAAGTTTGATGGAGTTTTCTCTTATGCTTGATTCCAACCCGTATTTTACCGCTCAAATACTTTTATGTTTTGCACGTGCAGTTAACAAAATGAATTCAAACGGAAAAATCGGATGTATAACACCGCTAGACATAATACCGAGAGATTTACTTATTGAAGACGATGTTTTTAGTTTAATATAAAAATAGCCTTTCACGGAGGATTTACAAATGAAAAGATTTATAACTTCCATATTAGCTTTGATTTTAGTATTTACACTTGCTTCATGTAACAATGATTCAGTGAACACACAGATGTCAGTTACTGAAACTGTAACAACAGTTCCAACTCAAGATAATGTTATCAAAATCGGCATTATTGAATCTATGAGCGGCGAAAATTCAATTGGCGGCAACCAAGAATTACTGGGAATTAAATTTGCGCACAAAAACTTATCCACAGTCACCATTAATGAAAAGAAATGGAAAATAAAGCTTGAAATAATTGATGATAAGTCATCATATAAGCAGGCAAAAAATGCAGCCGATAAACTTGTTGCTACAGGTGTAAGCGCTATCATTGGCTCGTATGGATCATCGCTGACTGAAGCTGTTCTTCAGGCGATTTCAAAATCCGATATTGCAGTCATAAGTTCAAGCTGTATCTCATCAAATCTTTTACAAAAAAGCAATAATCTTTTCAGCCTATGTACCGCCGATTCTTATCAAGCGGATATTTTAGCAACATACGCATATAAAACTCTTGGACTGAAAAAGGCCTATGTACTTTCAAGAATCGGTGACGACGATTCTCAAACGCTTTCATATTTATTTTCTCAGCAGTTTATAAAACTTGGCGGTAAAGTTGTTGACGGTGCAGTAGAGAAGGCAGATGATGATGTTTCATCTCTTATAAAGAATGCTAAGCAGCAAAAATGCGACATGATTTTTTCATCGTTGCCTTCAATATATAGTGAGAATGTTGTTACTGCAGCATATGAATCTAAACTCTCAGTACCTGTTTTATCAGGAACTAATTGGGACACTCATACTGTACTTGAATCTGCATGGAACTATGATATGCAATTGTATACAGCTGCATTTTCAAAAGAAGATTCAAGCAATGAGTTTTATTATAATATTAAAGAATGGATAAATAATGATGCCGATGCACTGAAGCTAAATGGTGGAAAACTCAACATTTCATCTTCAACAGTTTTGGCATATGATGCTTATAATGTTGTCATTAGGGCAATCACAGCAGCGATGTCTACAGAACCAGCCGAGATTCTAAAAAACATTTCAACTGTCAATTTTGACGGTATTTCCGGAAAAATCAGTTTTGATTCATCCGGCACGCTTAAGAGAAAATCATTATTTTTGAAAAAGGCGGACATTGTAAACGATGTTTGGCAGTATATAGATTTATAAAATATGAAAATATAAAATAACCACAAAGGCACAATGAACGAAGTGCTTTTGTGGTTTAATTGTTTGAAAATAGGGCAGCAATAAAAAATTAATTTTTGCTGTCATGATATCTTTCGGAATACATACGATTAAAGTCATATTCGATTCCTTGTGATTTATATCCCGCCATTGTGTCAAGACAAACGGAATGAATACTGTTGAAAAGACTTATTTCTATATTCGGATTGATTTTTTTTAACTGCTTAATCAAATTTTTAGTTTCAAGTCGCTTGGAATCACTTGAATTGTCACTTTCACAGCTTTGGCAATTTTCGGTAAAGCGACATGCACATTGTATAAATTCAAGATTATTATATCTCGTCCATGCAATTATGCTCTCTTCGTTTATGCAATACATAGGTCTTATAAGTTCCATACCTTCAAAATTGGTGCTTCTGAGTTTTGGCGGCATTGTTTGCAGCTGAGAACCATAAAACATACTCATAAGGGTAGTTTCTATAACATCGCTCATATGATGACCTAAAGCAATTTTATTACACCCAAGTTCTTTAGCTTTACTGTATAAATGTCCGCGCCTCATTCGTGCACAAAGGTAACAAGGTGAGTGGTCTGTATTGTTGGCAACATCAAAAATATTTGTTTCAAAAACAGTTATCGGAACGTGTAAAAGTTCAGCGTTACTTTCGATTTTCTTTCTGTTTATTTCATTGTATCCGGGATCCATGACAAGAAATTTAAGTTCGAAAGGCACTTCGCTGTATTTTTGAAGTTGTTGCATAAGCTTTGCCATAAGCATGGAGTCTTTGCCACCGGAAATACAGACTGCGATTTTATCATTTTCTTCAATGAGATTGTATCTTTTAACAGCGGCTATAAAAGGTCCCCAAATAGTTTTTCTGTATTTTTTTATTATACTTCTCTCAATAGACAAATATGGTTCAAGAATCTTTGACATATACTAAACTTCCTCTATTAAATAACAATCCTATTAAAATAAGTGCATAGTTCGTCGATTTTAAACTCAGCAAAATCAAGCAATTCTTGAACGGTACACGGATTATCTTTTGTTATCCACCATTTAATCAAGCCTAAAATTGCACCGGCATAATAATTAGCGAGCATCTCTGTATGATATCCAAGCTTTTGATTAAGTTCTGTTTTGGTGGCAATTCTTTCAATGATAAATTCTGCAATAGCATCAGTCAGTGCCGAATTGAATGCAATTGAATATTTATTATTGTTCACAAAAATAAGAATTTGTCTGTTTATCTCAACAAAGTTCAGTACCATCTCTATCATTTTCATGCAACTTCTTTTCATTGATTCCGGTGTGTAGTTGCTTTCCGGCTTTTCAAAAATAAGTTCTGAAAGTTTCAGTTGAAAACATGCATTGAGAAAATCATATTTATCAACAAAATGTTTGTAAAATGTTGCTCTGTGAACAGATGCCTCATTGCAGATTTCTTGAACAGTTAAGTCGTCAAAGCTTTTTTCAGCTAACAATCTAAACAGTGCATTAATTAATTGGTTGTATGTTCTTCTTACTCTTACATCAATCTTGTTCATTATTTATAAATCTCCTTTGCGTTTATTTACTGCATTTCTCCGTTTTCAAATACATTAGATTTAATATCATCTACAAGTTTTTTGAGCCTTTCAATTTGTTTTCGTGTATTCTTTTCTATTGGCATAGAGTTATGAAAGAATCTGCTCGCATATTTATTCTTTTGCTTTTTTGTTTTGCGTGAAAATCTAAGTTCAAACTGCTGAATAACATCCTGAATCTGTTCAAGTGCACTTGGTTGCTCATCGCTTGATTTTTCGGACTTATCACGTCCCTGCGTCATAGTTTCTATTGAATTTTTTACATTATTAAGACTTTCGGTAACCGTATCAATAATTTTATTAAGCTTAATTTGCAGCTGTCTAATATCCAAAGCTTTTCTTACTGCATTGATAACATCAGCGGCAAATATTACAAGCACTGCAATCATTATGTAGAGCATTACATTAGGATTCAGTAAAGCAAACAGTGCATTGACTTTCGGGTGTATAACATAAACAAATGCAACCGAAGCGATACCCCAATAAAGAGTATGTTTCAAACATATTCTTCCTTTAATATTGATAAACTCACTTGTATAATCCCACCATCTTGCATGGAACAATGTTTCCATTAGCAAACTGGTTATATATTCAACCAAGTCACATAGCACCATACCTATTAGAAAGACATATAAAGGTTTATCTCTAAACGGATTGTATAAAAACACAGTCATAACTAATGCACCTGAGCCGTAAATAGGGCACATAGGACCTGTCAGAAATCCGCGATTAATGATTCGTTTTTCGCCTATTGAACAATATGTACTTTCAACAAGCCATCCGGCAGCGCTGTAAAAGAAAAACAAGAGAACATACATTATAATATTATTCATGCTTTGATCCTTTCTACGTCAGCCAGAAAACGTTTTTTATATTTTTTGCTCAAAGAATACATCAACTCGCGGGTTGCACAATATTTATCAGCAAGACTGACAATAAAGCCCTCTTTATATTTCGGCGGAATCACAGTCAATGGCCACATATGTCGTGAAATAATATTAAGTTCAAGTTCACTTATACCAGGATATAACTCTTTGGCATTGAGAGCAGCATAATTGGGATGCTTATATCCATGCAGTTTGTGCCATTTACCGTTTTCACCATCGCGCCAATCATAATAAAATAAATCATGCATAGTTGCGCCTCTTGCTGCCGATTTATAATCCCAACCAAAATGCTTACAAACCTTGTATGAAATATATGCAACAGCCGTAATATGTTGCAATCTGTCTATATCAAGGTGCTGTTCGTAAGCAGAGAGTGACTGTACCTCATCGGTGTAATATATGCTTTCAACAGCTTCAAGAAAACCATCACTGTTTTCTTTAGTCAATGCATATGTTTTGCAATATTCATCATAAAGCTTACTCATTTTTATACCTCTTAAGAATTAATTGTTCCATTATTGTACAGATCAAGCAAAAATTCAGCAACAGCATTCTCGTCATTTGAACCGATAACACCTGTTGCAATTTGTTTAAGACTTTCACAAGCGTTAGAAACTGCATACGATTCATCCGCAAGTTTAAATAATGGTACATCGTTCATATTATCGCCAAAGGCAACGATCTTATCTGCATTCAGCAATTGCTTAACCATCATTGCTCCGCTTGCTTTCGAAACACCTTTTCTGAAAACTTCAATAAAATACTCACCACAATAATTATCAGGGTAGAAATGACATGAAACATCGTCAAGTGTTAGAATTTCATGATAAATTGGTTCAAGTTCTTCTTTTTTATCTATCATGGCAGCATAAACAATGTTATCATTTTCACAGATACTATATTTATCGATTTGCCGAAAGTTCTTTTTATAAAAATCCCTGCGATGAGCCACATAATCTTTTTGTGATTTTGTGACTAATGTTTTATATTCTACAAGCATAGAACTATTATTTTCAAAATAAAGCATCGGATGCTTGCCGTGGTGCTCGAATATATCTACAATCTGTTTTGCTGTTGACTCGGAAAAAGTGTGTCTTACAACAGTTTTACGTTTTATGGGATCATAAATACAAACACCGTTCATTAAAACCAATGGATTGCGGAGAGAAACACCGGTGAACATCGGTATTACAGTTGCAAAAGTTCTGGCAGAAGCTATTGTGAAAAGGATATCATTATCACAAAGCATATTTAGAATTTGCTTTGACCTGGATGATACTTGTGCCTTACTGTTCAGGAAAGTACCGTCAAGATCAGTCAAATAAAGAGTTTTCATTATTAATCAATCCAATATAATAAAGTATCTATTCAACATATTATATCATTTTGTATCCAAAAAGACAACTGTCTATCAAATATATTTATATCTTTTTTACTTTTTCAAAGAGGCAACGCAGACAAATTATACATATTTTTTCCAAAATCTATTGAAAAAAACAACGTAAGCGGTTATAATATACTCATATTATCTTGTGTAGTGTTTGTTCGTGTAACGAATATGTAAACTCACTGCACCTTGTTTAAAAGGGGACACACCATGTTAGGTAGATTCGTCAAAGTACGTGTGACCTCCCCAATGAATTCCTACAACAGACGTTTTGGATATAGGTATAAGCTGAATTATGGTATAATTGAAGGCTGTAAGTCAGTGAAAAACACAGTTCAAAGTGCATACATAATGGGCATTAATCATCCCGTTAGAAATTTCGACGGTAGAATTATTGCATCAATCAGACGTTTTGGTGGTAAGGGATTGGTTTGGGTTGTTGCACCCAAAAGCACTCGTTTCATTGTGCATGACATAAAAAAAGCGATTGATTTTGCTGAGGGAAAAAACAGATACAGTATTGAATGTTTATATGAAAGCTCATGTGGAGCTGTTGTTTTCAGAAATGAAAATGATAAGAAAAAATTTCTTCTCATCCGTAATAAACGAAGTGCACATTGGGGCTTTCCAAAGGGGCATATTGAGTTAGGCGAAACAAATGAGGAAACAGCTGTAAGAGAAGTTCTTGAAGAAACGGGACTTCATGTTACAATTTTGCCTGAATTCAGCCAAAGTTCGGAATATACGATTCAGGGGAAAATCGAAAAAAGCGTTGTCATTTTTCTTGCTGAAACTGATGAAAAAGAATATACCATTCAAATTGAAGAAATTGAAGAATGCGGGTGGTTTGATTATGAATCAGCAATGCATACTCTTAATTATGAAAATGACAAACGAATTCTTGAAAAGGCTGTTCAATATTTCAAAGTCAAAGGAATTTAAGGTGGTTTCGAATGTCTGAGAGCATTGTACAATTTTTTATTGGTCTATTAGGTGATAAAGCTGCTCCTGAGTTTATTACATTTATTATTTCGCTATTTCCGGTTCTTGAACTGCGCGGAGGATTGATAGCGGCCAAACTTATGGATGTTGAATTTATAAAGGCTTTCATTATATGTTATATAGGAAATATGTTGCCGATTCCGTTTATACTGTTTTTTATAAGAAAAATATTTAATTGGTTAAAGCGATTTAATAAAATTGAGATGATGATCAATAAACTTGAGGCTAGATCAATACGTAAAGCAGATAAAGTAAAAAAATACAGACTTTGGGGACTTTTTCTGTTGGTTGCAATCCCGTTGCCCGGAACCGGTGCATGGACAGGCGCATTGATTGCTGACTTGTTAGATATACGAATTAAGAATTCACTTCCGGTTATTGCAGTAGGTGTTTTTGTCGCCGGAATTATAACGTCGCTTTTATCATATGGATTGCTTGGAGCAATCGGTGTATAAAAATTACAAATAAAAAATTAGCCGTAATCTTAGATGATGCGGCTAATTTTTTATTATGATAAAAGCATTGAATAAGAATATCTAAAAAGCCGTACATGGACGAATGCGAGGTAGTTATGGACGATTTGCAACGGTTCAAAGTATTGCTATACGAATTCTGTTGGTTTGAAGAAAGCCGCCTTGAAGAAGCATTGGAAGTATCATACAGATTAATGTTGCATTACAGGAATGATTCGTACTACATACTGAAATATTACGAAGCGGTACGCAGGTATGAAGATTTCCGAATCATCCAAGAAAAGCTACTGGCTTTGCTAGGATGTTATTGAAAATTGTGCAAAGTGCTGTTTTGGCTACTCTCAACTATACAAAAGATAAATTTTGTATAGTTGAGGATTTTTAATTATGTTACCTATTCTTAAAGCATTTTACAATGAACTATATAAATTCTTTGCATTTTGTATAGATAAATATTTTGGAGGTTTTTTTAATGAAATTTGTTACACGTATTAACTCGCTTAAAAAGATTGATAAGGATAATTATTCTTATTACATTTTGAAAACTCAAGACGATAAAATAGGAATCTGTTGTTTTGCTCCCAATGATGAACAACTCTCTGCAAAACTTGAATCTATTTGGTCGTCTGACTGTGAGGTGTTAGAACAATACGAATTCACAATCCGCTATGGCGCATACAAGGCTAAAAACGGTAGCTTTGGTCGCTGTTTCCGTATTATTGATATTAGTTAGTTGTTGTAGTCCTCTTCTCATTTCTGCTGTTGATTACAAAGACGCTGATACTACAATCTCTTTACCGTTTCCGAATCCTAATAGCTTCGGTTCTTATTCTTCCGCTGTTGTTGTCTATACTCCCGAAACAACGCAAGGCCCTTTGTTTGAAATGTTTGTTACACATATAGTGCCTTATGGCGGATATGATATTAACTCTATACGGACTAAATTTAGGTTTCATTCTGCTGATGGTAATAATGCTGACCAGCTTTTAATTGATTTCGCATTGCTTACTTCTATGGCTGGTACTGGCGATAAATATGAAGTTTACATTTATCGCTATGCATGGTATGCAACTCAAAATGCCCATTATACTTACTCGCTTCTTGATTCTAGAACTTTATCTGATGGTATTAAAAGTTATTCTAATCTTACTCAAACTAGAAAACAATATGCACAAAATTATATTAATTTTTATGGTAACTGTATTTATTCATTTAATGGATTTTCTAAGTCTTACTTGGGTTGCAAATACAACTATGTTTTCGGCAATGAAATAAATCCCGAAGATATAGAAACTATTGTTGATTATTTAGGTAAATCTACTGTGTTTGAAAGTGGCATTTATTTCTATACGCAACAAATTCTTTCGGAATTACGTTCTATTAATGATGATGAATTTACAACTGCCGAAGATACGACTAACGGTGTTGTAAATGATTATGATAATGCTGAAAAAGAAGTTATTGGGGATAGTTTTGATAATTTAGATAAAGCCGCTGACGCTCTGCCTGATTTAAATAGTTTCAATTCTGGTAATCAAAGGAACGCTTTTGCTTTCATTTCCAGTAATATTGAATTCTTTTCGGGGATGAATGGCTCAGGCTCTGTTTCTAAAATTGCTACGGTCATGTTCGTTATTTTAGGTCTTGGTTTGGCTTCTTTCATTGTCGGACTTACTAACCGCCGTAAGGAGTGATTCTATGTTTATTTTTTCATTTGTAAATTGTCAGCCTTTTATGTACCTTATCGGCGCTCTTACTGTTTCGGGTATATTCGGCTTGATTCTTAAAATTTGGCGAGGTAGTTAATTATGATTACATGTTATTTCGGTGTTCCAGGTTGCGGTAAGACTACTTTACTTACTAAAATCGCTCAAAAGGAACTTAAACGCATTGATAAAGGTAAAAGTAAATATAGCCATGTTTTGACTAACTTTTACTGCGAAGGCTGTGAGGTCGTTGATTTCAAAGACTTAGCTGATTTTCGTATTGAGGATAGTTTGATTTTGCTTGATGAAATTACTCTTGACGCTGATGGACGTGCTTACAAGTCATTCTCAAATGAGCATAAACGTTTCTTTACACTTCACCGTCATTTAGGTAACGATATCGTCGTTTTTTGTCAAGATTACAGTCGTATGGATAAAACTATAAGGAATAATGTCTATGATTTATGGTACGTCACAAAGCCTATTTTTCCGCTGTTTCGTCAATTTTCTGTGTGCCGCCGTATATTTCGCAATATTGCTATTAACGAATTTACTTCTGAACTTTCTCTTGGTTATCGCTTTTCTACTTTTTGGGAACGTATATTTAGCCCTTGTGTAAAGTTCCTTTATCGTAAACCTTATTACAAATATTTTGATAGTTACGATTGTACTGATTTTGACGGTGTACAGTACTTTAATTATGAAAGCTGGGATAGTACACCATGACTGCAATTTTAAAATATATAACCGATTTTCTCGGTTCTATATGGGACGCTATTCAAGCCATTTTTAGCTTTTTGATGTCGGTTATTCGCGGGTTGATTTCCCTTTTCGGTATGCTCCCGAAGTTCATCACTTATGTTACTTCGTCTATCGGCTATATGCCTTCCATGCTCGCCGTTTTTGCTACTGCTACACTTGCAATTGCAATTGTCTATCTTGTCATAGGTCGTGACACGTCCGATTAAAGAGGTGTATTTTATGCAAAACAATTTTTCAGTTGCTTTTAGTCTTGTTAAGCAACAATTTATCAAGGTTATTGAAACCATGGATAGCGTAAAGCTATTTGGCAACTTCTCTATTTTAGAATTCTTCATTGCCTTGCTTGTTCTTGGTGCCATCTTGCCAATTTTGATTATTACTATTGCTAACTGGTCTACTGATTCACTTTCGGCTACTTGGAGTTATGAAGCCAAAAATCGTGAACTTGTTGCCGCAAAGAAAAAAGTTAAACAAGCCGCTAAAGGTAATTATAAAAAGAATTAAGGAGTTATTATGAGAATTTTTAGACGTTTTTTTTAAATTTCGGCGCTATTTTATGCGTCGTGTGCGTTATCGTTTCCGCGGTTTGCTTTTCAGGCTTCGCCGTTTCTTCTAGTATGTCTACATATTCGGACACGCTTTACAGTAATACTACTATAGCTAATTTGCTCAGCTTAAGACAGGAAGAACAACTTAACACTAAATACATAGGTTTTCGCAGTTCGAACACCGAATACGTTCTTGTTATATCCAAAGACTTTACAGTTAACGGCAGTAAAGTAACTGCTAAAGATTGTGACGTTATTGTTTATGATTCTAACATGGGTACATCTAACGCTACTCGTTATTTTTCCGTTTCCTACCCTACTTTGACTATAACTGTTAATCATGTTGTTACTTCTAATTTCTTAGAGGGTAGCAGTAAAAATGAAACTTCATCATATCAGCGTTATGTTTTAATCGGTCTTTTCTGCGTCCTTGCTGTTGTAATTTTTTGGGTTCTTCGGAGGTTTAAGTAATGACTAATCTTATTGAATTTTTTAATAAAATAGTTGGCTTTGATGTTTTATCAATGGACAGCAATCCTATTAACTATATTATCGTCATTTTCGGCTTTTTTATCGTCTATGACGTTATTCATATTGTTTTCGGTTCTGTCTTTGATTTTACACATAAAAAATAAAGAAAGGAGTACAACGCATGGATAATTTAGGCACTGTTTTGACCGCCATTTGGGGTTGGATAACCACAGGACTTACTACTATTACGTCCTCGCCTATCCTGCTTATCGGTCTTGGCATCTTTGTGGCTGGTGCTGTTATCGGTCTTGTTTACCGCCTTATTCGCGGTTAACTCCACACATAATAGGCTTTTACTATTCTTTCATGCCCTATTATGTGAATCTTTCGGCAATATATAAATCTTTCTTGTTTTGACGGATTGGAGGTGATTTCTATGCCGTCGCTTATCGCTATGGAAACTTCAACTAATACCGCTATGACCAATCTAGGCAGTGTTTTAACTAACATTTGGAAATGGATTACAACGGGACTTGATACAATTACAGGCAACCCGATTTTGCTTATCGGTCTGGGTATCTTTGTTGCTGGCGCTGTTATTGGACTTGTCTACAGACTTATTCATGGCTAATTACAATAGAACCCCTGCAAGCTGTGCAGGGGTCTATTTTTTTACCATTTAACTAATAAAAAAGTTTTGCTTTTAGATTGCTGAGGCATTATATAGCTTTATTAAGGTAGCATATAGTGTTTTGCTTGGTTTAAATCCGTTACAATTTTCTTTACGAAGCGGTTACTTTACTTAAGTTTTGCTTTTGAGTTGCTTCGGCAATTCATGCCTTAACGGATTTAAACTTTAAAGTCAAGAGGTTTAAGTAAAAAGTTTTTTTCGGACGTTTCGTTGATATTAGTACAGTCTAAAACGGAAAAAGTTTTTACGTCCTCTTTACTTTAAACTAAACACGGACTTTTTATATCTTTCTTTCCTTAGCATTTTAAACAACTTAACTGTTAGTACCTGCTTTCGGTTTATGCTGTTGCTTGTCGCTACTCTACTTGATTGTAGCGACATTTTTTCGCATTATTCCCCTATGGATTTATTCCTTTGTGCAACTTGTACAATGAAAATATATCTTTTCCGTTGTTTATATAACTATCCCGTTACCTTGTAAAGGTTTTCACCTTTCATTTGTTTATTTCTTTGTTTTCTGTTCTTCCCATTAGATAATCAATTGAACATTCTAGTATATCGGCTATTTTGCCTATATTTTCTATTTTGGGTTCTAACTTTCCGTTTTCATATTTTGCTATTGTTGTTTGTGTTGTTTCTAATTCCTTTGCTATTTGATTTTGGTTTAGTCCCTTTTTTATTCTTTCTTTTTTTAAATTATTTGCAAATTTTTCTTTATACATCCGTTTTTATCTCCTTTCTATACAAATTTCACAAAAAAATGTAGTCCATTTTGGAATTCTCATCAATTCCATTTTGGACTGCTTTATGTTATTACATTCATAGTCCAAAACGGACTAATCCAGTTAAAGGTTGTGATTTAAATGACATGTATTGTTGAAGTCAAAGATAAGCGTTTTAGATCTATTTCATTGCGCAACTTGCATAGTTCAACTTTTCGGTCCACTCTGTAGGTTTGCGCATTTGGTATATTTACCCTGTACTGCTCTTTTTGTTTTCTTTGCATTCGTTTTGGATTGCTTTTAAGCTATTGTCTATCCCTAATATTTCATCTGATGATATTCTATAAAAATTACATATTTTAATTAATAATTCTATTGGGAGTTGTCTTTTTCCTTTTTCGTATAAATAATATTGTTGCTGTGTTATTCCTAATTCTTGTGCAATTTCTTCTTGCGTGTATCCTCTCTTTTTTCTTTCTTCTTTTAGTTTTTCATAATATTGCATAAATTTATTTTTCTTTCTTTAGTGTTTTTTACAAAGATTTTTAAATTTATTTGAATGTATTTACATTTGTTTGGATTTATGCTAATATTATTTTACATTCAAACGGTTTTAAATCTGATGTAAATATTTTTTTGTTAGGTTTTATGCTTTCTTTCTGTTTTAAGCTGTGCTATCGGCTATACGGGCACTATTGTAAATATTTTTTAAAAGGTTGTGATTGATTTGAAAATTAAATTAACAAATATTGATACTAACGAATCTGTGTATGTTGAAGATGTTGTATCGGTTGTTCCACGTTCTTCAAGTACTGTTGTAACTGTTTATGACAATCTTTTTCAACGTTGTTCAACTCGTGATTTTGATACTATGAAATATATTGTTGACTTTTCTAATTATAACATATTTATTAAATTTTTGCAAGTATTAAAGAATGATTTAATGCTTGTTACTAAACCAGTTAGAAAATATTTAGTTTAAACGATTAAGTTTACGCCGATTCAATTATCGAAACAATTCCACCAATATCTGTAAGCGGATAATTTTCAAGATAACTAAATTTGCAGTTGTGTTTAATTAGAAATCTTTCAATTGCATAGTAGTCATTATGTTGTCTTACATCCCCGAAAAAGATTAAATGATTTTTGTCAATCAACCCGCTTGCGCCTCCGATGAATCCATATTCAAAACCATCGAGTTTTATATCGCCTTTGCTTATGAACAAGCAATCTAAACCGCTTGAAATTGCCGCTTTGTAAATACTTTCATCATCGGTTATTAGTGCATCATCACTTATAACGCAGGATGAACATTTGCTGTAACCCTGTTTGACGTCAATAATATTAACTTGTTTTTGCTTTAACAAATTCAATAAATTCATGTCAATGCAGTCATATCGTCCAAAAGCCTGCTTACCTATTCTAGCAAAATTCAAAGAACAATCGTTCGGGTAACTTTCGCATAAATCCTGTTTGTTTAACAGAACATTCATGCCATATGTTTTCAATTTATCATATAATTGCAATTGTTTTTTATCAATCACAATGTCAGCGGCGCCGACATGATGAACACTTATATCAACATGATGCGAGATCCGTCTATCAACGGATTGATTTGGTTGGCTTACAATTATATCAATATTAAAGCCTTTAATATAATCATACAGTTTCTCGTCTGTTTTCCCACATATCAGAGTTTTGACAGGATGTTGCGGCAAATTTGGTGTTTGTACAAACCTGATCATAATATAAGCGCCTCAAAAGCTTGTCTTATAGTTCTTACTCCTATTATTTCAATATCTTTCTTTAAACTTTCCGATATTGAACGAAGATTATGCTTTGGTATTATACAGCGATTAAATCCAAGTCTTGCCGCTTCTTTAACTCTTTGTTCACAATGTGAAATTGCTCTGATTTCTCCCGCAAGTCCGATTTCGCCGAAAGCCAGAACATCATCTCTTAGTGCATAATCTTTAAGACTTGAAACAAGTGCCATGGCAATCGTTAAATCAAGAGCAGGTTCGTCGAGTTTCATGCCGCCTACCACATTTATATATGTGTCCATATTGCTAAAAAAGTATCCGCCTCTTTTTTCAAGCACTGCAATCAACATTGCCATTCTATTATAATCAAATCCGTTTGTCATTCTTCTCGGATTGCCAAAGCCTGTTGGCGTCACCAGCCCCTGGATTTCAGCAAGTAGAGGTCTTGTCCCCTCCATAACACAGGCTACACACGTGCCGGGTGTGTTTTTCGGTCTGCCGGAAATGAGCATTTCAGAAGGATTTTCGACTTCTGTTAACCCTTTATCCGTCATTTCAAACACTCCGATCTCATTCGTCGAACCATATCGGTTTTTAACAGCGCGCAAAATTCTGAATGAAAGATTTCTTTCTCCCTCAAAATATAATACGGCATCAACAATATGCTCAAGCACTTTCGGACCTGCTATGTTTCCGTCTTTATTGACATGACCTACTATAAGCATGGGAATTGATAACGCTTTTGCAGTTCTCATCAAAAGGCTTGTACATTCTCTGACTTGAGTCACACTTCCCGTTGATGATGATAACTCCGAATGATTCATCGTCTGTATTGAATCTACTATTACCAAATTAGGTTTTACAGACATTATATGTTCGCTGATTGCCTGTACATCCGTTTCACATAGTACAAGCAAATTTTCAGTGCTGACATTGAGTCTGTCGGCGCGCAGCTTAATTTGATTATATGATTCCTCGCCCGACACATAGAGTATGCTTAATCTTTCTCCTAGATTTTGACAGATTTGGAGAAGTATTGTTGATTTTCCTATACCCGGATCACCGCTTATCAGTACAAGTGATCCTTTGACGATACCACCGCCAAGAACTCTGTCAAGCTCCCCCATACCTGTTTTATATCTGATTTCATCATCGGGCTTTATGTCCATTAATGAATATGATCTAACACTTTGAATTTTTGCTGACTTTACGGTTTCTTTAATTGACTGTGTCGATCTAATTTCTTCCTGCAATGTTGACCATTCGTTGCAATTGGGACATTTTCCTAACCACTTTGGTGTTTCATATCCACATTCACTACAAACATAAACAGATTTTGATTTAGAAGCCATTTTGCCACTTCCTTTTTATTTTTTAAATTTCTTATAAATTATTGAGGTAGTTTAATATACCATCAGTTATAGCCATTGCCATTTTAGTTTGATATTCATCATCATTGAGTAATTGTGCTTCTCCGCTATTGGATAAAAAACCACATTCAACCATTACTGCCGGAGTTATTGCGTGATGTAGCAAATATATTTCTGTACCGGACTGTTTAATGCGGCGCATATTATCGGGCTGGAGTTTGTTAACTATGGATGTTTGCAAACATTGCGCAATAACTTCACTTTGTGAACTACCTTTTGAATAAAATACTTGTGCTCCGCTGTATTTACTTTCATCATAATGATTTTGATGTATACTCAAAAAAATACTGTTTGGATTCGATTCTATAATACTCATTCTGTTATGAATATCAGATACTTTCTTCTCCCTAATTGTTTTACATGAAGAATCATAAATTAAATAATCACCGTTTCTGACCATTATTGTTTTAAATCCGAACGAGTCAAATAAAGATTTAACCTTCAACGCTATATTTAGGTTTATATCTTTTTCTATAATTCCGCTGGCTGAACTTGCACCGCCATCTTCACCGCCATGGCCGGCATCAACTATAATCGTCGGTATATCTCTAACTTCAGCACTTACCGTTGATGTTTTCAGATAAAACAAATCAAGGCTGAACACAAACGCAACCGCAACTACAATTGCCACAGCAGAAATTACTAAATTTTTACCGCTGACAGACATATATAACGATTTTTTCATAAATAATCACCCATTTAATCATATGGATGAAATCAGAATTTGATGAATGAAACATTGGTTAAATTTTACCATAATTATGATTTTAAATCAATCCATTAAAAATACATAAAATTGCCGCTATTAGTTAAATCACAGCGACATCAAAACAACGCTAAACATCTATACACATCTTGACTCAATTTATAAAAAACGAAGGATGAATAAATTCAATAAATACATAGCAAGTTCCATGTAATTTTGTTAACATTTTATTCATTTTTGACTTGCATAAAATTAAAAAAAGTCTGAAAAGGCGCATAAGCACTGGTTTTTCTGACTTGCATTTGACAAGCAAACATTAGCAAAAATGCTAAAAAATAACACTTTTAGGCACATTTTTGAAGTGTAAGCCGATAAAGGAAAAATGCCTGAATCCCGCTAACTGTAAGGGATTCAAGCGTTTTTGAGGTGGCCCGCCCAGAGGGATTTGAACCCCCGTTCTTCAGAATCGGAATCTGCTGCGTTATCCAACTGCGCCATGGACGGATATAAGCGGCGGATTTTTTTATCCGCCGCCAAATTCTTACGCTGTAAGAGCTCTTTCAAGCCATATACAACCAATATGCATTGCGCTGTAAAGACCTTTCTTTTCAATTTTGTGAACTATTCTCTCGTTCGGGCGAAGATTTTCATCATTCTTAAGTAACTGAACCATAACTCTGTCAGCAAGTTGAACTCCGTTTGACTCCTTTGTTGAGAGAATTTGAAGCACTAACACAAAATCGTCGCTGAGATTTCCATAGTATATCGTGTTGCCTTTTCTTACAAGCGGTCTATCTTTATACATCAGAAATTCACTTTTTTTCTTTGCTGCCATCTCTATTCTCCATTCTTCAAAATGTCAGCCTCGTAAGTAGCTTCTGACCAACTCTTGCAGGAGTTCGTCGCGATCTACCCTTCTGATAAGGCTGCGTGCATTGTTATGCGTTGTGATATATGTCGGATCTTCCGAGAGGATATAGCCGACAATTTGATTAATCGGATTGTACCCCTTTTCAACTAAAGCCGAATAAACAGCCGTAAGTACATCCTTCATCTCCTGATTCTCATCTCGGTAAATAGAAAATTCTCTTGTCTTGTCCATTCTCAGTAAGCCCTCCAATCAACGTTAATATAACTATTATATAATATTTTGCAACTTAAAACAATGGTAAATCAAAAAAATTTTTAAAAGTTTTTTTGAACAAACATCAATTCATTTTCTCTGATAGTCAAAAACATGCAATATTACACAATATATCACAAGACTTTGCGCCGCCTACTCAAAATCGACGGCGCAAAATAATATTTTTTTAGCTTCTCAGTGTAATGCCCATCTCTTCAAGAACTTTGATAGCTTTTTTCATTGCTTTATCAGCCTCTTCGTCTGTAAGGGTTCTGTCTGCTGCTCTCATTCTGATATTAAAAGCAACACTCTTCATTCCTTCGGGAATCTGTGAACCGATATAAACATCGAAAAGCGAAACTTCTTCAAGAATCTTGCCAACAGCCTTTGCAATTGCTTTTTCAATTTTCAAAACAGGTATATCTACATCGCAAACAAATGCAAGATCGCGCATCGTTGCCGGATAATGCGGAAGCTGTTTGTATACGCGTTTATCATTACCGTATTTGAGAATACCGTTAAAGTCAACCTGTGCAACATAGGTTCTCACACCTATACCGTAATTAGCAAGAACTGTCGGGTGAATTTCACCTATAACAGCTATCTGCTCACTATCAACAGTGATAATTGCTGTTCTACCCGGATGATATGTTGGATTATCAGTGAGCGGTTCAATATCATAATTTTCTACTCCTGTCTGGCGGAGAAGTTCCTCAACTGCACCTTTAATTGAGAAGAAATCACAGTTGTTTCCATACATACCCAATGTAAGCATCCGGTTTTCATCAGGAAGTTGCTCCTCGCCTTTCCAGATATATTCCTTAGCCAACTCGAATAAAGCTACAGCCGCGTTTCTGTTATTATAGTTTCGTGCAATAACATCAAGCATAGACGGAACAGCGGTAGTTCTCATAACACTTGTATCCTCACCGAGCGGATTCGTGATAACAACTGAATTTCGTAGCGGACTGTCTGCCGGCATACGAACCTTATCATATGATTTAGGACTGATAAATGAGAATGTTGCAATCTCAGTGAATCCACAGGAAAGCATTGTGTTTGAAATTAGTCTTTCGAGTTTTTGTTCCTTAGTAAACGATGCATTTGCAACACCTTCAAGTTTGCGGTTCGGTATATTGTGGAACCCATAAAATCTTGAAACTTCTTCTGCAATATCAGCCTGATGTTCAAGGTCTGCTCTGAATGACGGAATTATAAGTTTATCACCGTCAACTTTTATATCTAGTCGTTCAAGAATATCTTTTTGCTCTTCTGCACTTACATTAATACCAATGAATTCATTAGTCCATTCCGGCTTGAAATCAAGTATACGTGATTCTTTATTGCTGTGGTCACAGTCAACAATTCCGTTAATAACATCACCGGCATCAAGAAGCTGAACAAGTTCAAGTGCACGCTTAAGTGCAGGCATGCAGTTTTGAGGATCAAGTTCTTTCTCGTATCTTCCGGATGCTTCAGTACGCATACCTAGTTTTTTAGCAGTAATTCTTGTTGTCGGACCGTTAAAGCAGGCGCTTTCAAAAACAATAGTGTTTGTATCATCCATAATGCCGCTGTATTCGCCACCCATGATACCAGCAACTGCAACGGGTTTGTTTTCATCAGCAATAACAAGCATGTCATCAGAAAGTGTGCGGTCAACACCATCAAGGGTTGTGATTGTTTCGCCGTTTTTTGCAGTTCTTACAATAACTTTGCTTCCGTCAAGAAAACGCAGGTCAAATGCATGCATCGGCTGGCCATATTCAAGCATAACATAGTTTGTGATATCAACTATGTTGTTGATCGGTCTTACACCGCAAGCACGGAGTCTTTCTCTCATCCAACGCGGCGACGGTTTAACACGAACATTTTTAACAACTGCGCCACAGTATCTATAGCATCTTTCCGGATTAAGAATACTAACACTGAGCAGCTCATTGACATCGCCTTCATCGGATCTTACAACAGGTTCTTTCACGCTGAACGGCTTTTTGAATGTTGCAGCAGCTTCACGTGCAAGGCCGAGAATTGAAAGGCAGTCAGGTCTGTTCGATGTAATTTCAAATTCTGTTACTGTATCATTGAGTCCTATAGCTTCTCTGATATCGATACCGAGCGTTCTGTCGCAATCATCACCAAGAACGAATATTCCGTCCTCTATTGCATATGGAAAATCGTGTGCAGTCAGACCAAGTTCTCCGAGCGAACAAAGCATACCGTTGCTTATCTGTCCGCGAAGTTTACCCTTCTTGATTTTCTGACCGCCGTGAACAACAGAGTTATCCATAGCAACAGGAACAACATCACCGACTTTGAGGTTTTGTGCACCTGTTACGATCTGAATCAATTCATCCTTACCGACATTAACCATACAAATCCACATATGGTCGGAATCAGGATGTCTTTCAAGTGAATCAATTCTGCCTGTGATAATATTGCTGAGTTCTGCACCCTCAACCTCAAAGGATTCAACTTTTGAGCCTGAAAGAGTCAATTCATCTGCAAACTCTTTATCTGTAACATCAAGCTCAACATAATCAAGCAACCATTTTTTTGATAAATTCATTCTTTACTGCCTCCTTTAAAATTGATTGAGGAATCTTACGTCATTTTCATAAAGAAGACGCATATCATCTATATTGAAACGGAACATTACAAGCCTTTCAAGACCTACACCGAAAGCGAATCCGCTGTATTCTTCCGGATCAATTCCGCAGCCGCGAAGTACTTTCGGATGAACCATTCCGCCACCGAGAATTTCTATCCAACCTTCGCCTTTGCACATTGAGCAGCCTTTTCCGCCGCAGTTAAAGCATGAAACGTCAATTTCACATGACGGCTCGGTAAACGGGAAATGATGGGGACGAAGTCTGATTTTTGTATCTTCTCCGTAAAGGCTCTTAGCGAACGTTTCAAGGCATCCTTTGAGGTCAGCCATCGTGATACCCTTATCAACAACCAGTCCTTCTATTTGATGGAAAATCGGTGAATGAGTTGCATCAACTGCATCTGAACGATAAACCCTTCCGGGAGCGATAACACGGATGGGAGGTTGTTGCTTCTCCATAACACGAATCTGACACGGTGATGTCTGTGTTCTTAAAAGCATTTTTTCTGTAATATAGAATGTATCCTGCGTGTCACGTGCAGGATGATTTTCCGGTATATTGAGCGCCTCAAAGTTATAATAATCCCACTCAACTTCAGGACCTGATGCAATATTAAATCCCATACCAAAGAAAATATCTTTAACCTCGTCAAGCACAATAGAAAGCGGATGTTTGTGACCTATAGCTGTCTTTTGTGCAGGAAGGGTTATGTCAATTTTTTCACTTTTAAGCTTTAATTCAAGCATTTTTTCTTTAACAGATTCTACGCTTTGTGTGATGGCAGACTCCAAGTCACTTCTGATTTCATTAGCAAGCTGACCGATCACGGGTCTTTCCTCTGCTGAAAGCTTACCCATTTGTTTAAGAATTCCCGTAAGTTCACCCTTTTTGCCGAGATACTTAATTCTGATTGCATCAAGATCGGCAAGCGTAGCAGCGTTTTGCAATTCTGCTTTTGCAATCTCACGGATTGTTTCAAGTTGCTTTTTCATGAATAATTGTCCTTTCTGAATTTATTATTTCGTTTGCGAAGATAATAAAAAATACTCCATCCCCGCATAGGGACGAAGCAAACTCCGCGGTACCACCCTAATTTTTGCTTGAAGCAAACACTCCTTGTATCCGTTAACGAGGATAAACCGTCAATGCCTACACAACAAATTTTTCAGCAATGCCGCTCCAAAGTGAACTTCGGTGGAAAAAGCATAAGACACTCACAGCAAAATGTATCTCTCTCTGAATGGTTTTAACTCCACTTACTCTCTTTTTCAATGCGTTATCTTTAAGGATTCTAACATAAAAAAATAAATATTTCAAGAGCTTAATAAAATTTTTGTTTAACTTTCCGGAAGATTATGATATAATGCTAATAAATATATGGTAGATGGGGTGTTAATCATGAGATTGCTCAACTCAAATGAAATGAAACAAGTAGAGCAGTATACTGCGAAATACGGCTTAAGCTATCAACGAATGATGGAAAATGCGGGTGCGGCCTGCGCAAGAAACATAAGAAATGTTATTGAGAGCGATAACGTAAGACGACGCAATGTTGTTGTGGTCTGCGGAAAAGGCAACAATGGCGGTGATGGTTTTGTTGTTGCAAGAAAGTTTTCGGAAAACGGATATAATGTTTGTGTTGTTCTTGCATCGGGATATCCTGTAAGCCAGGAATCAATTTATATGTATAAAATGGTTATCGATCTTGCCATTCCGACCGTATGGTATGATGCCGATAAGCTTAAAACAATACAAACCATCAAAAATGCAGATGTAATTGTTGATGCAATTTTCGGATTCAGCTTTTACGGTACGATAAGCGATGACCTCAAACTGCTCGTTAACGAGATGACTAATGCAAAGGGCATGAAATTTTCGATAGATGTTCCGAGCGGTGTTTACTGTGACAGCGGATATAAGGATGAAAACGCGTTTGCTTCTGATTATACAATTGCCATTTCATCACTCAAACCCGCTCACATTATTCATCCGGCTTCGGATTGCTGTGGCGATATAATTATTGCCAACATCGGAATTCCTGAGGACAGCTATAATTTTATCAACAGCACTATGTATACATACAGCAAAACTGAGGTTGCCCGTATGTTCCCGAAACGAAACCCTGTAAGTCACAAGGGTGATTTCGGTCATGTTCTTTCAATCTGCGGAAGCAAAAGGATGGTTGGCGCTCCCGTACTCGCGGCAAAGGCCGCTTTGAGAAGCGGTGTTGGTCTTGTTACCGCCGCTTTCCCCGAAAGCATATATTATCCCATGACATTTAAACTGACTGAATCATTGTTTATGCCGCTTAAAGAAACGGCTGACGGCACACTTAGCAAAGAATGTATTCCCCAGTTGATTGAAGAACTGCCGAAGTTTAGTGCAATTCTTTTTGGCTGTGGCATCGGTGTGAATGAAGATACAACTGCCGTCTTAGATGCCGTTTTAAAAAATTCAACTGTTCCTGTTATCATAGATGCTGATGGAATTAATATTCTGGCAAAAAATCTTGACATGTTGAAGGAGGCAAAGGCTCCGATAATACTTACACCGCATCCGAAAGAGATGTCAAGACTCACAGGATTGCCGGTTTCACTCATACAATCCGACAGAATGAAAACAGCACGTACTTTTGCTGCTGAAAACAATGTTTATGTTGTACTCAAAGGAACCAATACTGTTGTTGCCTCACCCGAAAGCGAAAAGGTTTATATAAACACCTCCGGAAATTCAGGACTTGCCAAAGGCGGAAGCGGTGATGTTCTCGCCGGCATTGTTGCTGCACTTACTGCGCAAGGCTTTGAACCAATTAAAGCCGCAACTGTCAGTGTTTATATTCACGGTCATTGTGCAGATACTGCATCTGACAGGCTCTCTCAAACGGGTATGCTCCCATCCGATGTTATTGACGAACTTGCAAGTGTTTTCGGCGAATTCGAAGGCTGATCAAACTGAATAAAACGTAAAATCTCCTGCATATATTTATGCAGGAGGTTTTTGCATATGAAACAAATTAAAACAATTGCTATACTTATCTTTGTTGCTCTATTAATCCTTGCTTTGACCAGCTGCGGTGTGCAAAAAGAGCAATTCATCCTCGGTGAATTTACTTCAAATGTCACAGTTAAGTCGGACAACAAGGATTTTGAGGGAACGCTGATTTATCAATCACCAACGCAAATAAACTTTACAGTTACTAAGCCGCAGGATATCGCCGGCATAGAAATTGAAGTGAATGGAAGTGATTTAAAAATGAGTTGTGGTGACTTAACCTTCACTTCATCACCATTTGACAGACTGACAAAAAGTGAAAATATTTTCAAAAACTTGTTTGAAGCCCTTGGCTCATTAGGAAGTGAAACCTTTGAAATTGATATAAACAGCAAACAAAGTTTACAAGGTGAATATACCTTTGGTACATACACCGCAATAGTTGACGGCACCAGCAAAAAATTGACATCAATTGATGCGAACGGAACTTTGTATATCTTTTCATAATAAAATGGGTCTCCCGAACAGCAACAAATCACTGTTCGGGAGGCTTTGGGATGTTAATTATTTAACTGTAAATCTTATGAAACCTTGAAGAGCTTTTTCAGCCAATCAATAATGCGCTGGAAGAAGGCTTTAAGTTTTCCAAAGAAGCTGTTGTCTTCCTCATTTAACTGTTTGCCGCAATTATCACATGTACCATCATTGTCATCGTCTACGTGACCTATTGCAATAATTTCTCTTGTTTCAGTATTTCCGCATTCACAAACGCGTTGTTCAATTCCGTTGGTTTCACATGTTGAAGGGACAACCAATGTCCATTCGCTATAGTGATGTCCTGTTGCTTTGATTACTTCGTTGCCTGAAACTGTTTTCTTACAGTCGTTGCAATATACGCCTGCTGTGTTACCGTTCTTAGTGCAAGTAGCTGCGGTCTCGGCAATGGTTGTAGTGTTCTTATGGTTGGACAAATCTTTTCCTAAGTCTTCACAACCCTCATATATTTTTCCGCAATCAAGGCATTTCTTACCTGCGGTACTGCCTGACTGAATACATGTTGCTTCAACAGCATCGACATTCTGAACGTTCTTATGATTATCGGGATTAACAGGAATAGTTTCGCAACCTGAGATTATCGCTCCGCAGATTGAGCACTGCTTACCTGCTGTTTTACCCTCAGTTTTGCAGGTTGCTTCTACAATGTCAACATCAACAATTGTTGCTTCGTCATGGCTGCAAAGTGCAAAGTAATAAAGTATATTTGATTCTCTTACAATGTCAAGCACTGCAGGAACAAGATGTGTTTTTCTTTCATTTATACTTCTCATATTGTTTGCAGCAATGCGAACATCACTGTCGCCTGAAGTGAATTCTTCTTTAACAGTCAAAGATGCTTCGTAATTCTCAGCTTCAACGGTATTCGGGAATATTGAGTCAACAATATGGTCAGACGCTTTGACAAGTGCATATGTTAAAGGAACATCTTTTGCAACATCATCTGTTTTCTCGTCTGTTTCAAACAGTCTGAGGAAGTTGTCAAAGTTACCATCAAGTGCTTCTTCAAAAACATATGAGTTGAGAATCGTATTAAGATCGCAAACAAATCCATTGCCTGCACAATTGGAAAGCATTGAACCCATTGGAAGAATTGCATTCACAACAGCACTTATTCTGTCAAATACATTAGTGCCCTCATATGTTCCGCATACTATAATGATACCATTTGCAAGATCATATACTCTGTCAACCATTGCAGTAAGAGTAGATTCCCATGTTGCACCCTTTGAAATACCAAACTTAAAGCTGACATCCGGAATATCTGTACCCATCTTCTCATAAAGTTTTGCAAGTGCTTTGTTGGCAATTTCATTAAGTAAATCATCAAACGCCCATGTTGCAGTGTCGTATGCAATGTCAACAAGTTTTGTCATTATGATATCTTTTGCACCGCCATCGGTAACTGTTGATGCATCGGTTGCTGTTGGTACACTCAGAACAAGACCTTTATCAGCAAATTTTTCATTGATTGCAGGAACAGCTTTTGAAAGAGCATAATCTGTAAGAGCAACTGCCATTGCATCGAGAGTTTCAAGACCCTCAACAGCTTCGTGCAAGTCATTTACAAGTGTTCCCGGTTCTTCATCATCAATAAAATCAAGAACAATTTCAATCAGGCAAACATAAAGAGATTCAACATTTGAAAAATCAAGATTATAGACCATTGCTGCGTTGAAACCGTGAGATGATGCGAAAAGATTGTCAACACCGGTTGCTTTAACAAATTCAGCAAATCCCTCTTCATCCATGAATGCTTTTGCCTGCTCAAATACTGCTGAGAATTTATCACAGAATTTCTGAATGTTTGCAGTGAGATTTTCATTGCCGCCTTCAACAAGTGCAAGACTTTCATAAGCTTCATCTGTTGTGAGCATCTTCAATGCAGCGCAGAGAATTCTGTTCATTTGTCCGATTGCACCATTATAATCATCATAATTACCTGCAAAATCGAGTATAGCGGAGTCTACAACAAAATCGCTGTCAATTGAATTCATGAGTGCAAATGCACTGTCAACATCAAGACCGCCTGAAAGATTGTCAAGAACTATTGTTGCAATAGGATTAACCATAAATGAAGTTACATCCTGATTCATAGTGAAGCCCATAAAGGTAAGACTTGCTGATGCAGATGCTGTTACATTTGTTATGAATTCATCCTCTGTTGCATAGCCTGCATAATTAAGAGTGATGTCAACGCTGTTAACGGTTGCATTCATTCCCGATGCGACCTGCTGTGCAACTTCGAGAGCCTTCTCCTCGGCGAGCTTTTTGATTTCGTCAAAAGTGATAACAAGATTAATCTCAGGAGTAACGCCTGTTACATTAACGCCAACAAGGTTACGCATTTCCTTTGCATTTTCTTCAACCATAATGTCGCTGTAGATAGACGGAACCGTTGTTCCTGCGACAGTTACACCGCTGCCCGCAAGAGCATCGCCATATGGTGAGTAAATTTCAAAAATATAATCCTGTGAAGGTCTGTATTCCTGAATAAGTTCGCAGTCATAGCCATCAATAACCTTGTCTGTTTTTGATGCAGCACCTGTGTAAACGCCGACAACAGGCGGTTCAAAGTTAATCTCCATGGAATTTTCCCAAGTGAGGTTTTTAACTTCAATAATGGTTCCGTCAGCTGCAATTGTTACTGCATAGTAATTCTTATCTGCTGCTTGATAATATACAGTTCCGCCTGAAATTTCGGCAAGATATGCTGTATCTTTGTAGTTATCTTTGAACTGAGCAACAAGAGCATCATCCGAAACAGCCTCGCCGACAGTTGGAACAAAGCCGAACATGACCTTAAGGGCGGTTCTTATATAATTATCACAAACAAATCTCAAATAAGTATCAATCTTAACTTGGTTGTCACTTTGAACAAGTGCAATAAAGTTTTTGATGTGAGCATAAATATCTTCGGTACGAAGATCATATGCACTGAGAACTTCAATCGCATCAGCGGACAAGATGCCGTTCTTTTCGCATACATCTGAAATCCAGCTGATAATGCCGTTTGAAATTGTTTCATCAAAGGTTTCGGCTCTTTCGCCGTTTTCATCAGTCGGAATCTGATAGTTCATTTCACGCGCAATTTCTGCAATGAATTTTTCCTGAATATCGTTACCGATGAGATAATCATTATAGAAAACTCTGATTGAATCATCTTCCGGGAGAGTTTCTATATACTCGCCTACTTTACCGTAGTCAAATGTTTTGCCTTCCTCCCATTGGAAAACCTTGCCGAATATATCAGCATTGTCTGCCATGAATTGCAAAACAGCATAGATAAAGTTTATATCTCCGCCTGTTCTTGAAAGACCAATAAGATTTTCGGTATTCAGTTTTGCAAAATCACCGCCGAGATCCGCCAGATGATCTGCATAGGATAGAACATCATCAATGCTCTTCACATCGAGATCAACGGCAATTTTTTGGCCGAACACCTCAACTTCAAAATTGTCAAGGTCTGACGCCGCTTTAGCTACTTCTCTGTCTACCCAGTCAAGAAGTACGCCGGCAAGCTGATCATATGACATAGATGCAATATAATCAGCATCATTTGCACCAACTTTTGCTCTTCCATATTCAGCATAAGATGATGCGGGTGAATTGTATGTCTTTTCTGCTGCAAATGCACTCATGGGAAAAACGCACAGCAACATGGTTAAAGACAACAAAACAGCTAAAAGTTTTTTCATGGTATATTCCTCCTTAGTATATTTCAGAGGTCTTGCCTCTTAACATCATTTTAAATAAAATGTTAACAGTTAGCAACAAACAAAAAATGAGAAGTGTCAAAATATTGACACTTCTGCAATTTTTGTTTCATTGTTTTTCATGCTCCGTCATTGCAAACAAATAATCACCAAGGTGATAACATCTTACAAGATTGTTGTATATTTCCACAGAATTACATTTTATGACAACGTCCATCATGCTGTAAATATAGCCATAAGCAAAAATTCGGAAAATAATTCTTTTATTTTCAAAATAGCTGTCATCATGCAATTCATGAGCATATGCTACAAGACCATCAAAGAATATGGACAAAATATTTTCACACTCACTGCGTTTGCTGAGATGTTTCATATGTGCACCAAGCAGTTCACAATCGGTGCTGCTGATAATCATATTCTCTGCTTTGCAATTGTATTCAGCTTTATCGACTCCGTCACGCAGAAATTTTATCAGCTGTTTTGTGAACTGCTGATAAACATAATTCATGCTGTCCTTATAGAATTCATCGATATCAGAATAATAAAGATAAAATGTTGCTCTTGACAAATATGCTTTTTCGGTAAGTTCCCTGACTGAGATTTTGTTAACAGGCTTTAATTTCAAAAGTTCATTGAGTGCCATTCGCAAGCGACACTTTGTTTTTTCAACAGCCTTGCTGTCAGTTTTTTCGTTCAAGTAAGCCACCCACTTCCGAAATTTTTCTCACTGTATCAAAGATTATTGTGATCATATCTGTATTAAAATCTTCACCATTTCGAAAACTATCAATATAGCAATTTAAAATTGCCGATGTGAAAAAGCATGACACAAAGGCTACATCTTTATCATCGGATATGATAAGAGAAATGGATTCAACTAACAAGTCATATACTTTTTGATAAAGAAACTTCAGCAAGCGTGTGTTGCCATGTTCCATAGCGCTATCAAATACGACTTTATCATGGTCGCTGAATAAGAAGCGATTTTTAAAGAAATATACACTTTTCATACCAATACTTTCATTGAAGCATGCATGAATAATCTCATCCGCAGCATCTGAGCACTTTTTAGCAAAAGCATCCAGCAAACTCTCATAGACATCATAGATATCATAATAATACCTATAAAATGTGCTTTTACTTACTTTGGCCTTTTCAGCAATCATGGCAACAGTGATTTTTGATATTTCGCGATTTTCAATCAAGGCAGTGAACGCATTGTCAATACGTTCCTTAGCTGATAATTCTTCGCAATTATCAGTTTTACAAATTTTATTTTCTCCCATTAAATACTCCTATATTTTCTCCTGTAATCCTATAATACCTTAATATACAGATTACCACATTCAAATTCATATATTATTCTGTATACTCACATAACATTTTTAAATTTTTTTAAAATGACAAAAAAAGAGGTGAGCAATTATAACCCACTTCTAGTCATATAAATATTCAATTAATTATTTCTGCTTATCCACAGGAGGAAGTATCATTTCAATTGTTGCTTGTAAAAAGAGCACGTTTTTGTTTTAATCCTTCGGCTTCAGCGGTCCATAGAAATAGCTTGCCGTTGCACCGCCGTCAATCAAAAAGTCAGCACCTGTAATAAAAACTCCCTTTTCGCTCATCAAAAGTTCAGCAACATTTGCCACTTCGTCTGCCGTACCTGGGCGACCTGCCGGACATTTAGCAAACATATTTTTATAAAAATCTCCTCGCGGACCGTTGAATTCATCAATGGCCAACGGTGTCACAATGATACCGGGAGAAATTGAATTGATTCTTGCACCTTTAGTACCCCATTTTACCGATTCAGCCATCACACGTTTTTCATTGCAACGTTTTGCCATTTGATAAGCATGAAGCGTATCCTTGATATTTTTCGGCTGAAGCACAGCGAGATTCAATAATTCCTCTGTTGGTGTGGTTGCTAACTGTTCATCTATTTCAGGTGTAAGTGCCGGCATTCTGTGACCTGACTGGCTTGAAATTGTAACACCTACACCACCATCTTTAATAACCTTTCCTACTTCTTCGAGCAATACAGCAGTACCGTATAAATCTACTTTTAAAATTGCTTCAATAGGTGCCTGACTTGGTGAAACTCCCGCCGCATTAACAAGCATGGAAATTTCACCGTATTTCTGTGCCTCGGCAATCAAATTTAAAATAGATTCACGTGAAGAGAGATCCATTTCAATAGCAACTGTATCAAATCCGGCTTCATTCATAGTTTTGGAAATCGTTTGAGCATTTTCAATCTTTTTATCGCCGATAACAATTTTCATTCCATAACCCATACGACGTGCAATAGCCATACCGATCTGACCTGCGCCAGTTAAAATCATTACGTTTTTCATATAAAAAGCCTCCGTTATTTATTTTTTGTGTATAGGTGATCCGCCGAATACTGCGGACATCTTCATAGAATCAAGTTGTTTATCAATATTTCTGACTTCATCTTCACTTAAAATAATATCAGTAGCACCTGCATTTTCTTTGAGTCGTTCAAACTTTCTTGTACCGGGAATCGGAACTAAATTTTTATGCTTATTTATCATCCATGCCAAAGAAATCTGAGCAGGAGTTACATTCTTTTCAAGTGCAATCTTTCTGAGCATTGCGAACAGTTCTTCATTTTGCTTATATGCCTTAGGTCTGAACTGCGGCATAAATGTTCTGTAATCCTGCAAATCCATGAATTTATCGTTCTTTGAATAAGCATCTGAAAGAATCCCGTTTGCCAACGGACTAAAAGCAACATAGCCGATATTAAGTTCTTCGAGTACGGGAAACAAACAGTCATAGTCACGATACATCATGGAATATCTGTTTTGTATTGCTGTCACCGAACACACAGCATCTGCTCTTCTAATGTAATCTTCATTTGCCTCGCTGATTCCCCAAAATCGAATTTTACCCTCATTGATTAAATCTGACATTACAGAAGCAACCTCTTCCGGATCAACTTTCGGGTCGATTCTGTGCTGATAATATAAGTCAATATAATCTGTATTTAGTCTTTTTAACGACCCTTCAACAGATTTTCTTATTGTTTCAGACCTTGAATCCATTTTTAAACCTGTTACACTGTGCCTAACACCAAATTTTGAAGCTATAACAACCTTGTCACGATATGGCTTTAACGCATTGCCAACAAGTTCTTCATTATATTGAACAATACCGTTTTTATCTTTTCCGGTATAACACTCTGCAGTATCAAAATAGATATAACCCATATCGACCGCCTGATGGAGAAGTTTTGTCATTTCATTTTTATCTGACGGAGCGCCGAAAGCGTGAGTCATACCCATGCATCCAAGGCTGACAGTGGACACTTCCAATCCATTACCTAAAATACGTTTATTCATTTTATCTACCTATTTCCAAATTATTTACCCAATCAATAACAGTTGCCTCATCTGCGACTGATGAAAAACGCTGCCCGTCAATCCAATTGCCTGTGCCTGCCATTTCAGCAAGAAGTTTTCCGCTTTCACCAAGTCCTGAACTTGCTGATGTGCAGAAAGGAATTACCGTTTTGTCTGTAAAATCATTAGACTTGATAAATTCGTCCACGGGCCATGCAGCAATTCCCCACCAAATCGGATAACCAACAAAAACAATGTCATATGAATTCCAATCAGACACAGTCTTTTCAGTAAGTTCAACATATCTGTTGTCAGCATCATTATGTTCGCTTACTACTCTACTGTTATCATCAGTCCAATTCAGGTCAGCAGATGTGTATTCTTTTACGGGCTTAAGTTCAAATACGTCAGCATTTAAGGCATCGGCAATATAATCACCGACCGTTTTTGTGCTTCCTGTCGCAGAATAATATACTACCAATACTTTTGAATCGGATTTTGTTTCACTTTCTGAAGTTTGTTCGGTTGTGTCATTCGATACGGCTTCAGCTTCAATGTTTTGGTCAGATACGGTTGTTTCGTCGTTAGTGCTACTGCCGCAGGCTGCGAAACTTAACACAAATAAGAAGCTAAGTAAAATTGCTGTAAACTTTTTCATAATAAAAACTCCCTTGAAAATAATTTGAATTTTTGTAAGATGAAATTATCAGACATTTCTGCCCATTTCATAGGCTTCGGTCATAGCGGTAGTATCTTTTACCGTACCTTTTTCATAAACACCCGAACCGATGATTACGCCCATTTCCTTTGCGCCTTGCACACAATCAGCATAGCCTCTGAAACAGGCAAGAGTTGTGTCAGCAGATTCGAGTTCTTCATCTGCCATTGTGACAATGTAATAAAACTCCTTGTTCTTAACTTCAAGCCAGCGAGCAACTGTTCTATCAATGACAGCTTTAAGCTGTGCATCTATTGAATAAAAATATACAGGACTTGCAAGCACGATAACATCAGCATCAATCATCTTTTGCAAAATCTCGCCCATATCATCTTCAATTGCACATTTACCGCCACTCAATCTGCAATAATAGCACGCACGGCAAGGTGCAACCTTTTTACTTGCAACACGGATTTTCTGGACTTCGTTACCGCTTTCGATAGCTCCGCGCATAAATTCATCGCATAGCAAATCTGAATTACCGCCATTGCGAGGACTTCCTGATAAAATTAAGACTTTCTTGCTCATTTTGAACTCCTTTATATTAAATACATTCTTTTAAGATTTCATATATTTCGTCGTGCGTCAGCTGTTTACAGCAACCCGGCATGATGTTTGTTGAATCTGCAATTGCGCGAAGATCAACATTTTCAATGCCCATTTGAGTAAATGATGTAGGCAAACCGATTTCTTTGATAAAATCATCAAGAGCATCAATTCCGGCTAAAGCTGTTTCGTCAATAGTTGACTTTTCAGCAATTCCCCACACGTTTTTTGCATATCGAGCAAATCTTTCAGAACCGTCTTTGTAGATATGACGATAAAGCACCGGATGAATCACTGCCAGTCCCTCACCGTGATTACAGTCAGTATAAGCACCGAGTTGATGCTCAATCTGATGGACTTGAAAATCAGTGATTTTACCGATTTTCAAAATGCCGTTTTCCGCCATGGAAGATGCCCACATCAGTTCGCTTCTTGCGTCATAATTGTTGTTATCTTTCAATAAAATACGGACATTTCGTATTACGCAACGCATAACAGCCTCACCGATATCATCTGAAAGATTGTTTTCATCCGGCTTTCCGAAGTAAATTTCCATTGCATGACTGAAAGTATCGAAAGCACCTGAAATCACCTGTTTAATGGATGCCGACATTGTATAAGACGGATCGAGAAAAACGAAATCAGCTTGTGCACCGAATAAAGGCGCTTTAATTTTCTTATCCTCATTAGTGATAACTGCTCCTGAGTTCATTTCAGCGCCTGTTCCCGAAACAGTTACAATTGCACCCATCGGAATAAACATTGACGGATAGCACTTTTTTACGCTTTCCATGTCCCAGATATCGATATCAAGCTTTGCCTGAGCCGATACGATTTTACAGCAATCAATAACAGAACCGCCGCCGACCGCCAGAATAAAATCAACGTTGTTATCACGTGCTAATTTTGCACCTTCTTGAACTTTTGCATAAGTCGGATTGGGCATGATATCTGAAAACTCAACAATGTTTTTTTCAGCGATGTTCAAAATTGAAGTAACTTCGTCATATACACCATTGTTTTTGATACTGCCACCGCCGTAAGCGAACATAACGGTTTTGCCGTAATTTTTCAGAATACTTGAAAGATACTCTTTCACTCCGTTTTTGCCGAAGTACACTTTGGTTTTGTTTTCGTAAATAAAATTGTTCATATATTACCTCCTTGAATATGATACAATGTAACAAATGAATTAACCATTGTATGCTGTTAAAAAATGATAACTAATTTTTTATATATTATAACAAAATCGAGGCTCCGTCAGAAGTCCCGATTTGTTTATCAGCTTATACCCTTGGGTTATAACTTGCATTTTATGATTGTATAATAACATCATTTGCTGCTTGTAAAAATCGCTTTACAGTTGCAGACGGATTCGGAGCGTGCAATAAACCGTATGGAATATCAAAATCCCATTCAACAGGAATCACTTTCAAAAGCGGATGTATGCTTGCCCAACCGCTAATCGCAAGCAACATATCATTTGTATTTTCACATCGATTGAATATATCCACACTGTAAAAATCAAAGTCAATAATATTGATTTTATGATGATTCTTCCAAAGCTCGTCACGCAACATATCAACATAATGACTCCAGTCACGCTTCATAAGAAGAAGATTTTCGCCATATAAGTCCTCAATTTGCAGTTTATTCTTTGCGGCAAGCGGATGATGAATTGAAACAGCCACGCAGAACGGCTCGCGAGATAATTCTAGCCCGGAGCATCCTCGAAGTTCAAGCATTGTATCATCAAAAATACCGCCAATTACATCAATATGAGTACCTAAATTGCCAAGTATTTCTTTAGCGTTTTCGGGAGTATTTTCGAACGGAACAATCTGAAACTTAATATCAGGACAACGTTCATGGACTCTCGACCAAAGCCGCATCAAAAGCTGTGCAGGCGTCATAGGAGAAGTTCCGATGCGAATAACAGCGTTATCCTCTTGCATCGCGTTTTTTGCACGTATGACAGAATCACGGCAATACTGAATGATATATTTTGTGTCGCTATAAAGAGATTTTCCGGCTTTAGTCAGAATAAGACCTCGATGTGTTCTTTCAAAAAGTTTGACATTCAACTCATTTTCAAGCAAGTTAATTTGTTTAATAACAGCTGTAGGTGTAATATATGCCTCTTCGGCCGCCTTATTAAAACTTCCGCAATCGGCAACCCGAAGAAAAGTATCAAGTCGTGGATTATACAAAATCATCACCGTCATTTTTCTAAGAAAACTCTGATTAATCAAAGTGTGCAGATAGTCAAGGCAACTTTTTGTCATATTGAAATAATTAAATTGCAGGCGGTACTTTATGTATTAACAAGTATTTCGGACTATATGACATAAATTTAGCAGCCAATATGTATACCTTGAATTATTCATTAATTTCCTAAGTAGTGTAATAATTGTATTAACCATCTTTTATGAATATATGTAAAAATTGTAAATAATCTTTGACAATCGAGATCTAAAGAGCCAAGAGAAAGATTAATAATCAAAAAAATCTAAAAAATGTTAAAAAAGGCTTGATTTTTTTGAAAACATGTTGTATAATTCCTAACGTTGACTTCGGGGTGTGGCGAAGTTTGGTATCGCGCTTGGTTCGGGACCAAGAGGCCATGGGTTCAAGTCCCGTCACTCCGACCAAAAGGTTAAAACCCTTGAAACTACTATGGTTTCAAGGGTTTTAACCTTTTTTGTTTTCACTTGGTTTTGACTAAAAACGAAAGGAACCAAGAGCGGTAAAAAATTATGAGAAAAAAGCCAACAATCCGTATGAAATCTGGAGAAACAGTCATTTGTGCTTTTGGCGAAATTTTACTAACCATGCGCGCTGATGTTTTAATCAGCATTCTTTTTTAAATACTCTGTGTATTCCGTTGTTATTATTAGCCACATTCAATCAATTATAATCGCTTCATCTATATCGCAACTCCAACCGACTGTTATGAGAATTCCATCTTCTTCACGTCCGACATGATAGTATTTTCTACCGTTATCACCAATTGCATAGTCACCAAACACAAAAATTCTGACACCGTTGTCAAGTTTAGCGGTGTATAGTATATCAATTTCTTCAACTTCTGCCTGCTTATATATGTTCATTATACTTCACCTTTAAATTTCTTCGACATTTTTTGACAATATTCACATTCTAAGGCTGTGCCAATAATACAGCCTTATGAACTTGAATTATTGAAAACATTTTGATTAACCTCACTGAGCAATGAAACTCAGCGAGGTTATATTTAATTTAACATTTTTCTGAGGTATTGTCCTGTGTATGATTGTTCGGTTTCAGCAACTTCTTCCGGTGTACCCTGTGCAACAATCAAACCGCCGCCGGAACCGCCTTCCGGACCAAGATCAATAATGTGGTCGGCTGTTTTTATAACATCAAGATTATGCTCAATAACAACCACTGAGTTACCCGCATCAACAAGTGCGTGCAAAACATTAACCAATCTGTGCACATCGGCAGTGTGCAAGCCTGTTGTCGGTTCATCGAGAATATATATTGTTTTTCCTGTTGCACGTTTTGAAAGTTCCGTTGAAAGCTTTACACGCTGAGCTTCACCGCCGGAAAGTGTTGTTGCCGGTTGACCTATTTTTATATATCCAAGTCCAACATCATATAGCGTTTTGAGTTTATTATATATCTTTGGGATATTTTGGAAAAAGTTCATACCCTCAACAACAGTCATCTCTAAAACGTCGAAAATTGACTTTCCTTTGTATTTTACTGCCAAAGTTTCATTGTTATATTTTCTGCCTTTACAAACATCACATGGAACATAAATATCGGCTAAAAAGTGCATTTCAATTTTTACAATACCATCACCTTGGCATGCTTCACAACGTCCTCCCTTGATATTGAATGAGAACCGCCCTGCTCCGAAGCCTTTCATTTTTGCATCAACAGTGTTTGCAAAAAGGTCACGTATATCGGAAAATACTCCTGTATATGTTGCCGGATTTGAACGCGGAGTTCTTCCTATCGGTGACTGGTCAATGTTGATTACCTTGTCAAGGTGTTCCAGTCCATCAATACTTTCAAATTTTCCGGGTATTTTACGTGCCCTGTTAAGCTCGTTAGCAAGATGCTTATATAGTACTTCGTTGACAAGAGATGACTTTCCCGAACCGGAAACACCTGTTACACAAACAAGCTTGCCGAGGGGAATATCAACATCGATGTTTCTAAGATTATTATGCGATGCACCGTGAATCTTGAGAGATTTCCCGTTACCTGCTCTCCTCGTTTCGGGTACAGGAATTTTCTTTTTTCCACTGAGATACTGACCAGTTATGGATTCTTCGCAATTCATAATATCATTAACTGTACCTTGGCAAACAATATTACCGCCGTTAATACCGGCTCCGGGACCTACATCAATGATATAGTCCGCTTCAAACATTGTGTCCTCATCATGTTCAACCACAATAAGTGTATTTCCGATATCTCGCAAGTTCTTAAGTGTATCAATCAGCTTGGCATTATCACGCTGATGGAGTCCGATGCTCGGTTCATCAAGAATATAAAGAACTCCGATAAGCGATGTACCAAGTTGTGTTGCCAGTCTGATTCTCTGACTTTCACCGCCCGAAAGTGTACCTGCAGAACGAGAAAGAGTAATATACGTAAGACCAACACTTGCAAGAAACGAAAGTCGACTGTCAATTTCTTTAATAATCAGATTGCCAATCATAGCTTCACGTTCGCTGAGTTTTGTCGGAAGAACAGAAATGAAATTCTTTGCTTCTTCAATTGACATACGTGAAACTTCATCAATATTCTTGCCACATACGGTTACGCTCAAAGCTTCTTTGCTAAGTCTTGCTCCGCCGCATTCAGGACATGGTTCTGTTGTCATAAGCTGCTCAATTTCTGCACGCGAAGTTTCACTTGTTGATTCATCATATCTGCGTTTGAGGTTGTTAATAATACCTTCAAAATCAGTGTAATAAACACCGCCGCCGAAAGATGTGGGACGTTCCATTTTCATTTTTTCGCCATTTGTACCGTAAAGAATTGCATTATAGGCTTTCTCGGAAAAATCTTTTATCGGAGTATCGAGTGTAAAACCGTATTTCTTTCCCAGTGCCGTGTAATACATGTGTGCGATAGAGCCATTTGATACATTTCCCCAGCCATGTGCGTTTATTGCGCCCTGGTTGATTGAAAGGTTTTTGTTCGGAACAACCAATTTTTCCGATATCTCCATGAATACACCCAAACCTGAACACTTTTTACACGCTCCGAAAGGATTGTTAAACGAGAACATTCTCGGTGTAAGTTCATCAAAACTAATGCCATGTTCGGGACATGCATAGTTCAGCGAATATAGCTGTTCATTTCCGTCTGTAAAATCAACGATAAGCAATCCGCCGGAAAGTTTAGTTGCTGTTTCAACGGAATCAGCCAAACGGGACTCTATACCCTCTTTCATAACAAGTCGGTCAACAATAACCTCAATGTTATGTTTTTTATTCTTTTCAAGCTTGATCTGTTCTGAAAGATCATAGGTTATTCCATCAATACGAACCCTTACAAAACCTGACTTTCTGATTTGCTCAAGTTCTTTCACAAACTCGCCTTTTTTACCCTTCGCAATTGGAGAGAGCAACTGAAACTTTGTTCTCTCAGGTAGTTTGCAAATTTGTTCAACAATTTGGTCTACCGTCTGCGGTTTAATCTCTCGTCCGCAAACAGTGCAGTGAGGTATTCCGATTCTTGCGTAAAGTAAACGAAGATAGTCATAAATTTCTGTAATGGTTCCAACGGTTGAACGCGGATTTTTTGATGTTGTTTTCTGATCGATGGAAATTGCCGGGGAAAGTCCATCAATATAATCGACATCGGGTTTTTCCATCTGACCGAGGAACATTCTCGCATATGATGAAAGAGATTCAACATATCTCCTTTGTCCCTCTGCGTAAATTGTGTCAAAAGCAAGAGATGATTTGCCTGAACCTGAAAGACCCGTGAAAACTATAAGTTTATCACGTGGAATCGTTACATCAACATTTTTGAGATTATGTTCTCTTGCACCTTTTATAAATATATTTTTTGCAGCCATATTTTCACCGTAATTATTTCAATGTTTTTAGTTTTTCTATTCTGTCGCGCAGATATGCAGCATGTTCAAATTCAAGCAGTTTTGCTGCCTCTCGCATTTCCGAAGTAAGCTGACGAATCATCTTTTCTCGGTCAAGACGTGAAAGATGTCTGAATTCATCATCGTCAACCGCCTTGCCGGATATTTCAATTACATCATGTACTTCCTTTATAATGGTTTTCGGAACTATTCCGTGTTCCTCGTTATATTTTTGCTGAATTGCTCTTCTTCTGTTGGTTTCTGAAATTGCACGTTCCATTGACGGGGTAACGCAATCTGCATACATAATAACTTCGCCCTGTGCATTTCGAGCAGCTCTGCCTATTGTTTGAACAAGTGAGGTTTCCGAACGCAAAAAGCCTTCTTTATCAGCATCCAGTATTGCAACTAGTGAAACTTCCGGAATATCCAGACCTTCACGAAGAAGGTTAATGCCAACCAGAACGTCATATTCACCTAATCTAAGTTCACGAATTATCTTCATTCGTTCAATGGTATCAATATCATAGTGCATATATCTAACTTTGACATCAAATGATTCAAGATATTCCGTTAACGATTCAGCCATTTTCTTTGTCAGTGTTGTTACAAGAACTCTCTCATTTCTTGCTGAACGTATATTGATTTCACTTACGAGATCATCAATCTGTCCGTCAGTTGGCTTTACAGTAATCAGAGGATCGAGCAAACCGGTTGGGCGGATAACTTGTTCGACAATTTGAGAACTTCTATCTTTTTCAAAATCGCCGGGTGTAGCGCTCACAAATATTTTTTGTCCGATACTATCGTAAAACTCATCAAATTTCAGCGGCCTGTTATCAAACGCTGACGGAAGTCTGAAACCAAACTCAATAAGACTTTCTTTACGCGCTCTATCCCCTGCATACATGGCGCGAACCTGAGGCAAAGTTACATGCGATTCATCAACAAAAAGCAGAAAATCATCTGGAAAATAATGCAGCAAAGTGAACGGCCTGCTGCCGGGTTCTCGTCCTGACATAACCCTTGAATAGTTTTCAATGCCCTTGCAAAAACCTGTTTCCTTAAGCATTTCAAGGTCATAAAGTGTGCGTTGCTTTATTCTCTCGGCTTCAAGCAGTTTACCTGCTTTAGTAAACTCAACTACCCTATCTTCCATTTCCTGTTTTATATCCCGAAGTGCACGTTCTATTTTGTCGGGACTCACAACATAGTGTGATGCAGGATAAATCGCGACATGTGATAGGGTTGCTTTGATTTCTCCCGTGAGTGGGTTGATTTCGCATATTCTGTCAATTTCATCACCGAAAAACTCAACTCTGATTGCAGATTCGTGGCTATAGGCAGGATAAATTTCAACAATATCCCCTCTTACACGAAATTTATTTCTAATGAAATTTATATCATTTCTTTCGTATTGAATTTCTATAAGTTTGCTGATTAATTCATCTCTGTTCTTTTCCATACCCGGACGCATTGAGATGACCATACTGCGATAATCGATCGGGTCACCGAGCGTGTATATACAGGATACACTGGCGACAATTATAACATCGCGTCTTTCTGAAAGTGCTGACGTTGCGGAATGACGCAATTTATCTATTTCTTCATTAACCGCCGAGTCTTTTTCTATATAGGTATCAGTTGTCGGAATATATGCTTCCGGCTGATAATAGTCATAATATGAAACAAAGTATTCAACGGCATTATCAGGAAAGAACTCTTTGAACTCACTGCAAAGCTGAGCGGCAAGAGTTTTATTGTGTGCCAAAACCAAAGTAGGTCTGTTAACCTTTTCAATAATATTAGCCATTGTGAAAGTTTTTCCCGAACCTGTAACACCAAGCAGAGTCTGTTCGGTATATCCTTTTTTGAGTCCGTCAACCAGAGCCTCAATCGCTTCAGGCTGATCGCCAGTCGGTTTATATGCTGAATGAAGAACAAACTTATCCATGATTTTTCACCTCACAATTAAAACTTTCTTTTAATCAGTGTTATCTGTATCATCGTTAATTAGACCTTGTATCTTCTGTATGTCATAAAATAAGTACTTACATTTCGGCACTTGCGACAAAGCACAATAATCTTCGTCGGCAATAATGATATGATCAATTAAGTTAACACCGAGTGAATTCAGCAGATTCTTCACTCTTTCCGTTGCTACAATATCTTCAGTTGAGGGCAAAGCAATTCCGTTTGGATGATTGTGCACAAGAATCATATCCGTCGTCTTGGTTTCCAAGGCTACTGATGCTACAGAGCGCAAATCAAATTTTGCACTTGTAAGGCCGCCTTCTGTCAACTGACGTGTTGTGATAAGATTATGACAGCCGTCAAAACAAAGTACAAATACGCGTTCATATGATGTATCAATTAATTTCGGTTTCATATGTTCAACGATTTCTTCAACTGAAAACATCTGCGGCATTTTTGATGCCATTTCGCTTGCATATCTTTTATAAATAGGCAGCAACATACTGATAAGGCATGCTGCATTGTCCGTCATGCCTTTGACCTTTTTTAAAGCATTAACATCAGTTCTGAGTACTGCTGAAAAAGAACCGAATCTGTTAATCAACTCATGTGCAATCTCATTTGTATCTTTATATGGTATACCGAAAAAGAGCAGCATTTCAAGTACGTTGTGATCCGGCATACTGTCAAGTCCCGTTTCATAATATCTTTGCTTTACTTTTTGGCGATGCCCTTTATGAATATTGGCACTATCATTTGTACTCAAATGTATTCTCCTTTCTGACCTACTGCCTTGTGACAGTTAAAAGCATTATAAATGTGACAAGATACTGATATGATTTTCATATATTATGATTAAACGACACAGCTCGACGCTGTGCCGTTTGCACTTGATCATATAAATATATTTAGCCTACACGCGTCTTATATTCTTAATTAAATGAATCAGATAGAAATCTCCAATGCCATTTTATGCATACCGAGGTCTATGCTCTTCTTTGTGTTGAGGGCTTCAAAAATATCAAAATCAAGAATCTGTTCCTTTTGGATTGCAACAACTCGATTGCCAATACCTTCTTTAAGGAGCTGGACAGCGTGATAACCCATCTGACTTGCAACGATTCTGTCCCTTGAAGTCGGTGAACCGCCACGCTGAACATGACCGAGAATAGTCGCTCTGCTTTCAACACCTGTTTCAGCCTGAATACGCTTAGCCATTTCTTCAACGCCGCCGATAGCTTCTGACACCATGATAATGAAATGAACCTTTTCGCTTCGCTGTGTTCTCTTCATTCTATCTATAACATCACGTTCAAAATCATAGGGCACTTCAGGAATCAATATTGAAGTCGCACCGCAGGCAATACCTGCCGAAAGAGCGAGATAACCTGCACCTCTGCCCATAACTTCCACAACAGCACATCTGTCATGAGATTCAGTTGTATCTCTGATTCTGTCAACCATTTCCATAATGGTGTTCATTGCTGTGTCATATCCGATTGTATAATCGCAGCATCCGATGTCATTATCAATTGTTCCCGGCAATGCAACACACGGAATACCCTTTATTGAAAGGTCACGGGCACCTCTGAATGAACCGTCACCGCCGATTACCACAAGACCGTCAATGCCTTTTTCACGGCAAACTCTGATTGCAGCCTGCATACCTTCTTCTGTTTTAAAACGTTCGCTTCTTGCAGAATAGAGAATTGTACCGCCGCGATTGATGATGTCGGAAACCGATCTGAGATTCATTTCAAACATATCATCTTCCATAAGACCGTTATAACCACGTCTGATTCCGTATACTTTCATTCCGAGTTCGCAGCCTGCACGTACAACTGCTCTGATAGCGGCATTCATTCCGGGGGCATCACCGCCGCTTGTTAATACACCGATTGTTCTAATCATAACTACTACTCCTTTATTGTACACCGCCAAACAGTACGATAAAAAATTATCGATTACTGCTCACGGTTAATAACATAATCAAAACATATTATACATGATTGTCAAAAATTGTCAACACATACACACCAAAATTAAATTAAAAAGAATCAAAATTTATTTCTGACAGCAACGTTTTCTTTTCCGAAAATGTATATACATTCATTGACAAGCGGATTGTTGAGTTCAGTTGATGCAAAATACTCATATTTTTTATTCTCTTCATCAAAAATATAAACCGGAAAGCTTCCTTCAAAAATTGAAATTAAAGTTTTGAACTTATCCATTCTTGAATCTTTTTTTGAAGGAATTCTTATAAAAATACCATTTCTCTGCTTCTTCTTTTGCTCAACAGACTTAGTGACAGTGTTTTTAGGATTCGGTTCAATGCTTTCTGCAACAATGGAAGGCGCCTTATCCTCTCTGAGGCTCAGCCTGCCGCGAACAAGTACAATGTTTCCTTGCTGAAGAAGCATAACGTTGTCTGAATATAATCTTGAGAAAACAATACATTCAATTGTACCGCTCATATCTTCAATATCAACAAAGCACATCATTGAATTACTTTTTGTTGTTTTCCTTTCTATGCGTGAAATCATTCCGAAGATTTTTACGCGATCGTTATCCTTATAAGAACCGAAGTTTTCTTTCAATAATAGTATATCCGAAATTTTATCAGCCTTTACAGCTTCGGCAACATATTCATATTCTTTCATCGGATGCCCCGACAAATACAGACCTGTTATTTCTTTTTCAAATGCCAGCAACTCATTATATGGCATTTCTTCCATTGACGGTGCAGCCGGTTCATTCATTTGTGAAAACTGCGAGCCTTCATCAAAAAAGCCAATTTGCCCAATTACATTTCGGCTTTTATCGCTGTCAAGCTGTGAAGTTATTATCGGCAACATATATATCATTTGCCTGCGATTCAGACCGAGAGAGTCAAGTGCTCCGCATTTAATAAGGCTTTCAACTGCCCTTTTGTTAAAATCTTTGCCGTAAACACGTTTGCAGAAATCATAAAAGCTGACATATTTACCGCCGCTCAAACGGTTTTCTATTATTGAATTAATAAAACCTTTGCCAAGATTTTTTATTGCAAGCAGACCGAAGCGGATATTTTTGTCATCGACCGAAAAGCACTCAAAACTTTCATTTACATGGGGTGCGAGGACATTGATTGAAAGTTTTGCACATTCATTAATATAAGCGGAAACCTTTGTTGAAGAATCAAGAACGCTTGTTAATGTTGCTGCCATCAACTCACAAGGATAATGGCATTTCAGCCATGCCGTCTGATACGAAACAAAAGCATACGCAGCAGCATGCGACTTATTGAAAGCGTATTTCGCGAAATTAGACATCTCATCAAAAAGCTCATTTGCTATTTTTTCCGAAACACCGTTTGCAATCGCACCGACACATTGAATTGAACCGTCTTCATCTTTCATACCGTAAATAAAGTTATGGCGCTCCTTTTCCATAACATCAATCTTTTTCTTTGACATTGCACGTCTGACAAGATCTGCTCTTCCGTAGGAATAGCCTGCAACCTTGCGGCATATCTCCATAACTTGCTCCTGATAAACCATACAGCCATAAGTTACGGAAAGAATATCTTTGACAAGTTCACATTTATATGTTGTTTGTTCGGGATGATGCCTGTTGTTGATATAAGTATCAATCGAATCGGCAGGACCCGGTCGGTAAAGTGAAATAACAGCGATCAAATCTTCAAGGCTTTGCGGTTTAAGTCTTGTAAGCACGGTACGCATACCTGATGATTCAAATTGAAAAACAGCATCTGTTTTTCCTTGCGAGAGCATGTCAAAAGTTGCTTTGTCATGCACATCAATTTCATCAAGCGTAAAATCAGGATTGGATTTGCGAATCATCTTCACGGTATCATCTATTACAGTAAGTGTGCGAAGACCCAAAAAGTCCATTTTTAGCAATCCGAGTTGTTCCAGTGTTGTCATAGTGAACTGTGTTACAACACTGTCGTCATTCAGCGCTAATGGAACATATGACGCAACAGGATCACGCGTTATAACAACACCGGCCGCATGTGTTGATGCGTGGCGAGGCATGCCCTCAACTTTTTTTGACATATCAATCAGCTTGTGAACATCATCGTTGCTATCATAAAGAGATTTAAGTTCAGATGATGATTTCAAGGCTTTTTCAATCGTAATATGAAGTTCATTGGGAATTTGTTTTGCAACGCTGTCAACAACTTGATATGATATGCCCATCACTCTGCCGACATCGCGAATCGCGGCTCTTGCGGCAAGTGTTCCGAAAGTCACAATTTGCGCAACATGATCATCACCGTATTTTGATATAACATAATCTATAACCTTTTGGCGGTTCACATAGCAAAAGTCAATGTCAAAGTCCGGCATACTGACTCGCTCAGGATTCAGAAAACGCTCAAATAGAAGATTGTATTCAATCGGATCAATGCCCGTAATACCAATACAATATGCTGCAAGGCTTCCTGCACCTGAACCTCTTCCGGGTCCGACGGGAATGTTTTTGCTTTTTGCATATCTGATAAAATCATGTACAATCAAGAAATAATCAACATATCCCATCTTATTGATAACACCAAGCTCGTAATTGAGTCTGTCAATGTATTCAGCAGGCGGATCGTCACCTTTTTTCTGACATAGTCCGAAAAAACATTGATTTTTGAAATATTCAAAGTGATCCATATGGTTGGGCACTTCAAAATGCGGCAGTTTCGTATTACCGAACTCGAATTCAACATTGCACTTATCTGCAATGTTTTGCGTATTATCAATTGCAGACGGTATATTAGCGAACAACTCACGCATTTCATCCTCTGATTTCAGATAGAACTCCTGCGTGTTGAATTCAAGGCCAGTATCCTCACCTAATGTGTGGTTAGTTTGTATACAGATAAGTACTTGCTGAACCTCGTAATCCTCTTTTTTGATATAGTGAGCATCGTTGGTCGCAACAAGAGGTATTCCCGTTTCCTTTGACAATCTGATCAAATCCGGAATGATATCGAGTTCTTCCCTCAAACCGTGATTTTGAATTTCAATATAGTAATTACCCTTACCGAAAATATCTTCATACCACAACGCAGTTTCCTTTGCACCATCATAGTCACCTCTTAAAAGCATGCGAGGTATTTCGCCGGCAAGACAACCCGAAAGTGCAATAATGCCATCATGATATTTTTCAAGTAATTCATGGTCAATTCTGGGCTTGGTATAGAAACCCTCTGTCCATGCCTTGCTCACCATTGCAATAAGGTTCTGGTAACCTGTATTGTTTTTACAAAGCAAAATCAAGTGATATCGTTCATTGTCGATGCCATGAACTTTGTTCAGTCTGCTTCTGGCGGCAACATAACATTCGCAGCCGATAATAGGCTTTATGCCTGCTTGCTTTGCTGCCTTATAAAAATCAACAACTCCGTACATAACACCATGATCTGTTATTGCAAGAGAGGACTGTCCGAGTTCTTTTGCAGCATTAATAACTTCTTCAATTCTGCACGCGCCATCAAGTAGGCTGTATTCCGTATGCAGATGTAAATGGGTAAAAGCCATATTATCCTCCTATCTAAAATTCAGATGTTACAAGTTGCTTGCACTATTTTACTCTAAGCTTCTCCGCAAATTCCTTGTCAGGGTTTGTTATAATAGTGTAATACTCATGATAAATAACCTTACCCGGCTTTGCGCCGACAGGCTTTTTCAAAAACTTCACTTTTGTATAATCAACAGGAACCAGTGAAGAATCTTTTGCTTTGCTGCACACTGCGGCAATAACCGCAGCTTCTTCAATGGATATATCCGATACCTCACCGCCTTGATTTTCAATGATAACGTGAGAACCCGGAAAGCCTTGTGTATGCAACCACATGTCGTTATTATTAGCTGTTTTCATCGAAAGTCTGTCATTTTGGACGTTATTTCGTCCAACGAGTATTCTGTATCCGTCTGATGACATATATTCAATCGGCGGAAGTTCTTTCGGTATCTTCTGCTTTTTCCCGCCCTTATTTTTTACATATCCGCCTAAAACTAATTCCTGTCTGATTGCAGAAAGTTCGCTGTCGGTATCGGCTCTGGAAAGTTCATCGAGCACCGATTCAAGATATGTTATTTCATTTTCTCCTTCAACAATCAATTTTTTCAGCATAACTTCTGCCGTTTTTGCTTTTCTGTATTCTTTATAATACTTATTTGCATTTTCAGTCGGAGTCAAAGCAGGATTACAAGCTATTCTGATGATATTCATGTTGTCATAATAATTAGGCACTTCATAGAACGCACTGCCCTTTTTCAAAATGTGAAGATTTGATGTTATCAATTCACCAAATAATTTTAAATCATCTTTATGTTCGCATTTTTTCAGTTCTTCTCTCTGAATATTAACCTTTCTTGTTGTTCTGTCAATAAGATTATTCAAAAGCTTTATAAGTTCATGACCTCTTAAACTGATGCGATTAATGCGATCGCGCTCAAAATAAAATTCGTCAAGCAAAGCCGAAACACTATCATACTCTTTTACAAGCATACTGCCGCCGTATTGGGAAATATTGATGAATGATAGTTCTTTAGGTTTACCCTGAGGTGTACATACCATGTAAGACAAAGTTCCGGCATGAAGTTCATTTTTGATTTTTTTTAGCATATCAGTAAGTGCCTGAATTTGCAATACTGTGATATCTCTGACAAATATATCATCACTGCAACAGCTATATGCAATTTCACGGCTTATAATTGGCGATATACCCTGTATGGCAGACATAAGCGCTGATGAAAGATACTTATCCTTTTGCGACATGACTTCTGAAATTATGTCAGTTATAGAACCATTTTCAAGACATATTTTATCCTGTTTTGGAGGAAGTTTATATTCAATGCCGGGCAAAATCTGTCTTACTGATGATGTTGTCAAATCAACACGCTTAGCTGAATCAATAACTTTTCCATCCTGGTTCACAAGAATCAGATTGCTGTACTTGCCCATTATTTCAATGCAGAGAGTAAGATTTACCCTGTCGCCGATTTCATTTGATGCGGAAAAATCAATGAAAATAATTCTGTCGAGTTCCTGCTGTCTTATGTTCATTATAAGTGCGCCTGTGAGATGCTTTCTCAAAAGCATACAAAACATTGGCGGTACAGGAGGATTTTCGATTGAATGAGAGGTAAAATGCACCCTCGGACTGTCCGCTCTGACACAAATCAGCAAACGATATGTCCCCTGCCTGCCGCGCAAATTTAAAACTATCTCATCCCTTGATGGCTGTTGAACCTTATCAACTCTCAGTCCAACGGCCTTTTCAATAAGTTCATCTTTAACCTTTGATAAAAAAATTCCGTCAAGTGCCATTTATATTATTGCGACATATACATGTTCAATGTCGCTGCCTTTCTGCATAGTTAGTTTACGAATTCAACCGGATTGTTTTGCGGTATAAGAACACAATCTAATCCTGTAAATTCCTGCTCTATCATCTTTTTCAATGCTGACATTGCAGGATATTCCGTTTCAAAATGACCTGCCGCTATAACTGTAATACCGCTATCTTTTGCCTCAAGCATTTCATGGTGGCTTATATCACCGGTTACATAAGCTTCAGCACCTGCGGCAAGGATATTATTGAAAAATGACATTCCTGCGCCGCCGCATACAGCAACTTTTTTTACAGATGTTTTTCCGCCAATAAATCTTACTGTTGTACCCAGTTTTGATGCAACGTGTTTTGCAAAATTCAACGGATCTGTTTCGCTGATCTCTCCCATTCGTGCCATCGGAACAGAACATTCATCGCTTTCCACACCAACAGGATTACTTATCCCCAAAAGTTCACACAAAACATCATTGACTCCTCCGTTGGCACAGTCAAAACATGTATGTGCCGAAATAACATTAACATGTCTGCAAGCGGCATCATAAGCAATATTTCCGTCAAGAAAGTTTTTTTGCGGTTTGAAAATAACCGGATGGTGAGTCACAACAAGGTCAATATTATTCTCTGAGGCAAAATTAAGCGTTTCACTTGTTAAATCAAGAGTAAATCCGACTTTTTTTACCTCACTGTTAGGACTGCCAATTAAAATACCACAGTTGTCCCACTCACATTTAGTGCTATATGGTGCAATTGAATCTATAAAATCTGAAATTGTTTTTACATTTGTCATTTTGCTATACCTCCCTGCTAACTTTCAAAATCATCAATTACTTTTTTTAAGCAGCAACATTCTGCATTTGTTGAGTCTGACTGAAAGAGAGCGTTATATCTCTTTTTTAATCGTTCAAGCTGTTTGGAAAGATATGCTTTGGAATCATTATCATCGTTCGTTTTCAGTTCTCCGAAATAGGTATACCCAACAGAATACGCAATAGTTTCGCCTGTATATTCGGCGGCTATAGCACAGTAATTATGCTTTGAATCAGACGATGCAGTTTCACGAATGATTTTGAATCCATTATTTATAAAATAGCTTCGTACTCTTTCAGCATGTGTCATTGGCTGAGCGATAATTCTAATATCGGCAGATTTAACCCACGGAGCATTTGAAAGAATCTCTTCAATCAGAATTCCACCCATTCCTGCGATTACGATATCATCACCGCTGTTTTCGTCGATACTCTCAAGTCCATTTGAAAGTATAGTTTTAATTTTATCACCAAGATTATATTGCTTTATAGTTTCTTCGGCATTTTTCAACGGCATTTCTCTGACATCAGCGGCAATCGCCGATGGGCAAATACCGCTTTGAATGAGATATGACGGAAGATATGCATGGTCTGTTCCTATGTCAATCACACGTGAGCCATTTCTGACTAGTGATGCAACTGACATAAGCCTTGAATCAAGTTTTATTTTTTGCATAAATTAATCACCTAAAAAAATCAAGAGGATGCCACATTCAGATGAACAATTGATTATCAAGCATTATGCTGATAGCAATCTGAAATGTTACAGCCTCTTTTGATTAATATCAAAATATTATATCAACGAGCAGACAAATATTCATTAATGTTATGAAGAAGGTCGTCAACATTAATTTCATGAATCGCACAAGCTTGTTCTACACTTTCATTATTTGCAGACGGACACCCCAGACACGGCATACCTAACTCAAAGAGAAGCATTGCAACACCAGGTTCTCGGTTAAGTATATCACCAATCAGCATTTCTTTAGTGATTTCTTTCATGTTAATCACCACAGCCTTTCAGATTACAACAGTTTTATTAAAATTCAATAGCGATAAGGTATCGGAAGAATACAAATATTATATATCCAAACGCTTTCAAATGCAACATATACGCTTGAAAAAAGGCATAAAAACTGCCGAAAAAGATTCGAAAACTTTTTCGGCAAAAAATGAAAGGACAACTATTTTTTTGTTACGATAAAACAAATTTTATGAACATTACAACAATTATTACTGCCATCCAAAGGCAAAGACCTCTCATTGTTGAGTTCAGGATAGCGATTGCCTTAGCTTCGTCACCTTTTTTCTTAGCTTTTGAGTAAGCGCACAAACCGATAAGCTGACCGAGAACAGGAAGAATAACGCAGATGAATCTCAAAAAGCCATTTGCAGGGTTCTTTTCCTTTTTCTTCTTTTTGCCATCTTCAACAGGTACAGCAGGTGCTTCAACCGGTGCTGAAGCAACCGGAGCAGCCTCAACAGGTGCTACAGGCTCCGCTGTTGCAGCTTGTGAATAGACGTCATTACCGGCAACAGCATAAGCGGGAGCAGCAACTTCTACTTTCTGTCCGCAAATAAAGCAAAATTCTGAACCATCGTCAATTTCATTACCGCAGAATTTACAAATCATATTGAATCCTCCTAATATTTTTGTTTATTATAACATCATATTACACAATTTACAAGAGAATTTTCAAGAAATTTTTCAAACTTTAAGAAAATACTGCCAAATGCGGCAACATTAACGTTATACACAGTAAAAATATCCGCTTGTTTTATATCGGTTGACTTAAACCGAAACTTATTGTAAAATATATCCGAAAATAAATTAAGGAATCGGTGAAATTAAGTGGCACTTGTCAGCGCAAATAATTTAACTATATCTTTTTCAGAAGTTGATATTTTTTCAGGCATATCATTTCAAATTGAAGCAAAAGATAAAATAGGTCTTATTGGTGTCAACGGAGCGGGAAAAACAACACTTTTCAAGGTCATTACAAATGAATACATGCCAAATGACGGTACAGTAAGCGTTGGTAAGGATACCGTTATCGGATATATGGAACAGCATGCATGTTCTCAGAGCGAAAGAACTCTTTATGATGAACTTATGACTGTATTTGCCCACTTGTTTGATATTGAACGTGAACTTGAAGAGATTAACAGAAAAATTGAAATGATGGCAGAAGGATATGAAAATCTGCTTGAACGTCAGCAATTTCTGACAACTGAATATGACAGACTCGGCGGTCTTACTTATAAAAGCCGTGCACGCTCTGCCCTGCTTGGTCTTGGGTTCAAAGAAGAGGAGTTTTCAATACCATGCTCTGTTTTAAGCGGCGGCCAGCGTTCAAAGGTTAGTCTTTGTAAGTTACTGCTTTCGGGTGCAAATTTGCTTTTGCTTGATGAACCCACTAATCATCTTGATATTCAAAGCGTTAAGTGGCTTGAAAATTGGATAAGCGAATATAATGGCAGCGTTATGGTAATTTCCCATGATAGATATTTTCTTGATAAAGTCACTAATAGAACTTTTGAACTTGAACGCGGACACTTGTATCATTCAAGCGGAAACTATTCAAGATACAATCAGCTGAAGCAAGAAAGAATCAAAGCTGCTCAAAAAGTTTATGAGGGCACGATGAAGGAAGTTCATCGCATTGAGGGCATTATTGAACAGCAAAAACGTTTCAATCAGGAGCGAAATTATATCACAATCGCTTCTAAACAGAAGTCCATTGACAGACTTCTTGACGGCCTTGAAAAGCCTGACGGTGAACTTTCAAGTATAAACTTCCGTTTCACCGCCAAGGAAGTCAGCGGCAATGATGTTATGATATGCAGTGATATTTCAAAAGCCTTCGACAGCAAAAAACTTTTCAGCGGTGTTGATTTGCATATAAAACGCAGTGAGCGTATTTTTATTGTGGGAGAAAATGGCTGTGGTAAATCAACATTTCTTAAACTGCTTCTAGGCAAAATAAGACGTGACAGCGGAAGAATAAATCTCGGTTCAAACGTGAAGATCGGATATTTTGATCAAACACTTGCGGAACTTAGCAATGATAAAACAGTACTTGATGAAGTGTGGGATACTTACCGCAGCATGAATGAAAGTGAAGTGCGAAAAGCACTTGCGGCTTTTCTTTTTAAAGGCGATGATGTTTATAAAGTTATGAATAAACTCAGCGGCGGCGAAAAAGCCAAGGTCGCGCTCTTGAAACTCATGCTTTCCGGCTCGAACTTTTTGATTCTTGACGAACCGACAAATCATCTTGACATAAAATCACGTGAGGCTCTCGAAGCGGCATTTGATAGTTTTGACGGAACAATGCTTGTTGTTTCACATGACCGTTATTTCATAAATAAACTTGCAACAAGAATTATTAGGCTTCACCGTAACGGTGTTGACTGCTATGACGGCAATTATGATTATTATGAAGAGCATTGCATGCAGCGAAATATTGAAGTTAAAGCTGTTGCCGCACCCAAAGAGAATCTTTATAAGAAACAAAAGGAGCATGAAAGCGAAATCAGAAAAACCAAAGGAAAAATATCCAGACTTGAAAATGAGATTGATGAACTTGATAATGAAATCTCATCTTTACAAAGTGAAATAGATAATCCGGAAAATTCCGCTGATTATGAAAAAATCCTTGAACTTACAACTGAACTTCAAAATCTTGTTAATGTACAGGCGGAAAAAATGGATGTATGGCAACAACTTTGTGAGAAACTTGAAGAATTGATGCAAAACTAAATCAAAAGCACCTTGATATATTATATCGCGGTGCTGTTAGTTATTATTTAACATAAAATCAGTGATTCATATAGATATAGGCTCAAATTTGCCATTTTTCAAAATGTAAACCTCATTAAAACCAAAACTTTTGCAGTATTGCTGTATTTTATCAAATGCAAAATCCAACGACTGTGTGCAGTGTGCATCACTCGTTACGGTTATTCTCATATTGAATTTTTTCAGCTGACGCATAATAAACGGCGCCGGATACGGCATTGTGTTGTTACAACGATACATTGCACCGGTATTGACCTCGAAAATAATATCGGGACATTCGCGGCAAATTCGTTCAAGATACAAACATGCAATCATTTCATATTCCGCGTTTTCATCATTGAAAAGAACTTTGTTTTCATTGAACTTTTCAATTAAATCATAATGTCCTACAATATCCGGCTTTTCATCACAGATGAATTTTGCAACTGATGAATAATACTGCTTAGCCATAGCAAGCCAACTGCCGTCAAATTCCTGTTCAACACATTGACACAATTCTTCAGCTGTATCATCAATAGAATAAATTTTATCACCGCAGTGAAGATTATGAACCGAACCGATTACATAATCAAATTTGCTTATATCAATATCAGTATGATCAGCGTCAAGTTCAATGCCGTTATATATCTCTATTTTATCGGCATATTTATTTTTGAGTGTGTTAATGGTTGAAATATAATCATTGAGCCGATCTTCCCTAATCGACCAATCGTTATTAAAGTTCATCGGTGAATGTCCTGAAAAACCAAGACTTGTAAAACCAAGTTTTATCGCTGCTTCTGTCATTTCATCAGCAGTGTTTTTGCCATCACAAAACACTGTATGAGTGTGGCAGTTTGACTTGATTACATAAGACATAATGAATCCTCCATCTCCAGATATGTTCACAATAAAAAGTCCTGCCATATATGTTTTCGGCAGGACTGATTATTTTCTTAAGTTTTATTACGCTCTTTTTTCCATTTCTTTTTGAGCTTCTTATATTCTTTTTTCTCAGCACCTGTCATTGTGAAATCAAACGGCCTTTTGTTAACACGGTCATATGTCTGTGTTGCCAATCTGACATCACGTGTATCAAATACTTCTGTTGCTGCAAGAATCAAAAGTCCGCTATCATTCGGAAGTGTAATTTCATCTACATCTTCAGTGTTAATCTCATACATGAAGAAATACAGCTGTGATGCAACATTGTCCTTATCCTGCGAGTGCGTATGTGTGCACTCCCATGCAAGTTTATCAGTTTTGATGAAAGCGGTTTCTGCAAGGTCATAAAGATCCCAACCTCCGATACGCTCATTGATTGACTGCACCACAATTCCGGTTTTGCTGTTGCCAAGGTCGAAATTATACCCCTTGTCGCCATAAAGACTTGCAGCAATGAAATAAAATCTGTTACCTGATACTTTGATTTTCTGTCCGTTACAAATAACAGCATTATTAGATGCCCATGTTCCACCTGTTTCAAACCGAACTCCACTGCATTCGATTGTTTTCGGGAAGATTTCGCCCGGAACTGAAACATTAAGCGTCGGTATTGCAGCTGCTCCTCTATTGTTGTTAAATGTGACAATATCAATATTATAAGGCAAATCAACTGTTTTCTGCTCAGCGAGTGCAGATACTTTACACGGTGAAAGAGTAAGTGCAAAACTTTTTACCTCATACGGCGCAAGGTCAAACTTAAGTTTTCCGTTTTCAACAACCGCAGGTCCGATTTCCTCTTCCGATGCATATATCTCTCTTGCGCTGAGGATTCCTTTTCCAAGGAAAAGTTCAATACCTTTAGCGGGCTTGTTTGCACCTTCGTTTACTCTGACAACTACCTCGTTTGTATCTTCAGCTTTCTTAATTGCTCTGATGATAACATCTGCGTTATTTATACCGCCGAAAGAATACTCATTGCCAAGAGGACCGGGATGATTGTTTGTCACAAAAGCCGCCATTGGCTGATTGAAAACTCGTGCATTATACTGAGTTCCGTTTGTGTAATCACCCTTATGTGAATAGATAGCATAGCTATATCTGTTCAAGCCAAACTCAAGCATGCCTTGTACACTGTCATCTCTGAAATAATGTTTCGGAGTGTGTATAACAGTCATGCGAAGTGAACTTTCATCTTTCATTATCCAGCCATATTTGGAATCACTGAAAACAGAAACACCATAGCCTTGAGCCTCATCACTGATATCAACCCATTTTTGTGCAGGAACAGCATAAAGATTTTTGTTCGCTTTCTTTCTGGGAATAGCGCCAAGTCCAAGGTCAAAAGTTGCCTGCTTATTTTTAACGTTAAAGTAAAACCCGTTATGAAGCGTTCTTGTAAATTCGCGCCACTCAATCTCATTGTATACTTCAACACATTGTCCGCCTGATGTGAGCGAAACATAATATGTGAAATCAGAATTATCTGTATACTGTCTTACCTTAAGGGTGACTCTGGCAGGACCATTTTCAACGATCTCACTTATGCCGTATTCAGCAAATTCCCACGGGTATTTTGATATTTCTTTATAATCAAGTTCCCATGCAGGATATTCCTTATTACCTTCATATTTGTTCAATTCGAATCGGATTGGTTTCTCCAAAATTTCGGTGTTACCGAGTGTCTTATCGATAATCGAGGAAATATCACCTTTTTTATTAACAGTAACAACATATTTGAAGTTCTCAATCATATTTTTATCGGCGCGAAGTCCTGTGTTTATCTGACAAGGGTCGAAACTGTAAAGTACATCAATAACTTTATATCCGAGTGAATACACACCAACACAAATTGAAGCTTTAATTATTGAATCATCACAGAAATTAACCTGTGCCGGAAGTTCTTTGCCGCTCTTATCAAATGCGCGAATATATTTATAGCCTGAACTGGGAATCGTAATATCAACAACACCGATTCTATTTTGCTCAATACTGTTGTTAACAACTACAGGAATACCTTTTGTCCATGAGGTATCCATATTTCTGATAACTTCAGAGCAGGCACCTTCATATGCATTTGTGAACTGATTCGCCGAAAGAATATAATCATTCCATGAGCGCTGATATACTCTTTGAACAGATGTACCTGTTATATCGTCATGAAATGTGTGCGCAATAAGACGTTTCCATGATTTTTCAAGTTCAAACGTAGGATAGTTAAACGAACATACATTTGACGCAATAACGGCATTTCTTTCAGCCATATCTGCAAGTTCTTCGTTTCTGCGGTTGAATCTTTTGCTGAATGCTCTTGCAGTATATGAACCAACACCATGATTTGTCATAGGCAGTTCATTGTTCCACTTCGGAAGTCGATTAATATCAACTGTATCCAGCGACGAAAGTTCATCAAAGAAATCGCAAACAGATGAAGAGAGCACTTTGATGTCACTGCTGTCATTTTCCGAAAGTTCTTTTTGAACGGAAGCAACAGATTTTTCTTTCGGTGCACCGCCGATATCACCGACACCGTGATAGCTAAGCGTCCACGGCAAGCCAAATTTTTTAATATTATTGTTAAGCTTTTTGGTTAGAGAACTGTTGGCTCTTACCTTTTCAAAAACAGTGCAATATGACTTTGAATCAAGTGAGGCGAAAATCGGTTTGCCGCTTACACCGTACCATAAACCGATGTCAAACGGTTGTCCGTATGCACTGCCCCAACTAAGTTTTTGTGTTGAAAATCCCTTAAGGTTTGCGTGTTCGGCAACTGACGGCAATGCCCAACCAAATCCAAAACAGTCAGGTAAAAAGATTTCATTGCTCCTTTTACCGAATTTCTTATAAAAATAGTTGTTACCGTAAAGTATGTTTCTGAAAAGTGATTCGGGTGACGGGATATTAACATCACCGTTTTCATAACTGCTGCCGCAAACGTTCCATCTGCCGTCAGCAATATACTGTTTCATCTTCTCGAATCGCTCCGGATAATACTCTTCCATAAGTTCATATCTGTATGCACCCTCAAAGTTGAACTTATAGTCAGGATACTTTTCAAAAAGAGCAAAATTTTCATCAAGCGTATTTTTTAAACAGTCTGTAATTACATATTCAAAATCCCAATTCCAAACTGTGTCAAGATGCGCTGTAGCTATTGTATAAATCCTTTTTTCGCCGTTCATGTTGCAACCTCTCTTTTATTTTTTAACTCTTTTTCTTGCCGCTTCATAAGAAGCTATACCGCCTTTTTTATCATACAATCTTGCAGCTTCAAGGCAGATATCAAGTGAAAGATCAATACATTCTTCATTTATGTTGGTCCATGTATCCTTACGCGTATGGTAATACGTTTTAGGGTCGTGGTTTACACCGCAAAAACCGCAGGCTCTGATTTTATGCTTTGAAAATCCTTCTGCATCAACCGCACCGGGATAGACATCAGCACGCTTCATATCAATTGAGTTAGCAAGTCCTGCATCGTGCAAAAGATCACCGACAGCTTCACTGTCTTTAACAGTTCCCGTGCAGCCTTGTGTATAAATTTGCAGTTGTTCAATTTCGCGCATAGTATCCATCGTGATAACAACGGTTTCAACAGCAGTCAATTCATCCTTATGTTTTTTTGCAAAAGCCTTTGCACCGCGAAGTCCTGCTTCTTCTGAACCTGTTATCAGACAGCATACCTCTGTGTTTTCAAAACGAAAATCATTATCTGCCATTTCTTTAAGTACACCCATTGCAATATAGCACGCTGATAAATTGTCATTTGCTCCGTCAACAACAACTCTCCAATTTATAAAGAAATACATGCAGAAAATAAACGGAACAAAAATTAACATAATTATTCCGAGCACTTTCCATGCACCGGAAATAACAGGAACAAATCCAAGTGTGAACGAGTGCAAAAATCTTGATAGAGTTATCACGAAAATCACAAACATGCCTATAATTGAACCGCCCATAACGGGAGCAAGTGTTTTCATCTGACCGTGAAGGGAATATGTCCACTCGTTTGCAGCATCGGCATGACCGCCGAAAATAATTCTTCGTTTAAGTGTTCCCTGCGGTTTTCGCACTGCATAAACATTACGCGACACCTTCTTCGGAAAAAGGAAATCAACAAATTCAGCATAAAATAAAAATTCAAATAAAAACATCAATATACTGAAAAGAATCAGTATAGGAGGTACCGCTGCAAGAACAAATTCCCCTGCCTTACTTATGCTGCCGTCAAACGGCATGAACCAATAAAGCGCAACCGCAACAAGACAAAGTGTAACTGCAATAATAATGAATCCCATGAAAGCTGCCGGATGCAGTGTGAAATCTTCCATGATAACGTGATCGCTGAATTTTTCAAGTTCACTTTTGAAAAATGCCTGACTGTCGCGTTCACTTTTTGATCCCGGTGACCTTCGTTTATAGTTTTCGCAAACATAACGTATGCCGTCTTTTATATATGACTGCGTCTGTTCGCTGCCTTTAAAATCAAACATATATTTCACCTTTAAAAGATAAATCAATAAATTTTAACATAATTTGATGTTCGTTACAATATGTTGAGCCAAATTATACATTACCGTTTAAATATACGGCACGATACTTCAATTTACTTAAAATATAACTCTTATCCAAGAAAAAAGATACTTCCTGCAAGAAGAACCTGTGCAAGATAATAGCTTATAAGGTTTGTTCCCTCCGTTTTTCCGCTGTGCATATTTTTGAAAATGATAAACACAAGAACAGCATCTGAAATCACAAATGACACAGCAGCAACAATCATGAGAATGCAAACGTGTATATCACCGACAACAGCACATTCAACACCGAGCCTGATTGCCCTTGCGAGCATCGAACTGATTGTCAGGGCATATAACAAAACAGGAATTGCCATTTCATCAAGTTTGATTTTAGCTTTCTTCTTAACAATAAGGCACATAATGAGCATTGCAGAAACAATCAAGAGTTCATATAGCTTTATTCCTGCACCGCTCTCGGATACATTTGAAATTGCACGTGTATATGAAACAACATAGGCAACATGCGCCAAAAGGAAGCTTGCCAAACCGCAAACGAACATTGTTCCTTTAAGACTGACTGCAAGAAATAAATCACCTATCCATGAAAGCACAAGTCCAATAAGCATTGCAACGGAAAAGAACGTAAATCCGCCTTGATAGATTACTGCAAAAATCGCACACAGGATGAACAGTGTTGAACAAATCATTTTCTTTAGCTTATAAGGTTTTTTATTGCCAAGACACACGATATAAATAGGCACAAGAATGACTTCAATCAATGCCGCCAACACAAAACCAATTATTGTTAAATTCTTAATCTCCATATTTCTCCCTTTGCGGTATGCATATTTAAACTCAGTAAAAGCCTTATCCGCATACCGAAATAAAACCTTTCTTTAAGTTGTTAACTTTATAACAATTCAGCCAAACAGAAATCTGCTCAGCTGAATTGTTTATTTGTCATCAAGAAATAATAAATTTGTGGAATACCTTTTTGCCTTTTTTGATGATTACATGGCCTTTTTCAAAGTCAGATTTTTTAACAGTTGCCGTAAAATCAGCAGCCTTAACATCATCAACAGATACACCGCCTTGATCAATCAGTCGTCTACCCTCACCTTTTGACTTGATTATTCCTGCTTTAAGCATAGCATCAATAACGGTGATTTCACCATCTGTAAAATCAGCATCGGCAAGTGTTGTAGTCGGCATATTCTCAGTGTTTCTGCCATTTGCAAAAAGCGCCTTAGCAGCCTGCTGAGCCTTGGATGCCTCTTCTTCACCGTGAACGAGTTTAGTAAGTTCAAATGCAAGAATCTCTTTAGCTTGGTTGAGTTGGCTACCCTCCCACGAATCCATTTTATCAATTTCTTCTAACGGCAGGAATGTCAACATACGGATACATTTGAGTACGTCGGAATCAGCAACGTTGCGCCAATACTGATAAAATTCATACGGACTTGTTTTTTCAGGATCAAGCCAAACAGCGCCTTTTTGTGTTTTGCCCATTTTTTTACCTTCAGAATTGAGCAAAAGAGTAATAGTCATTGCATATGCATCTTTACCGAGTTTCTTTCTGATAAGTTCAGTACCGCCAAGCATATTGCTCCACTGATCGTCACCGCCGAACTGCATGTTGCAGCCGTACTTTCTGTAAAGCTCATAGAAATCATAGCTTTGCATGATCATATAATTGAATTCAAGGAAACTCAAACCCTTTTCCATTCTCTGTTTATAACACTCAGCTGCAAGCATTTTATTAACAGAAAAACATGAGCCAACATCTCTGAGAAGTTCAACATAGTTGAGATCAAGCAGCCAGTCAGCATTATTTACCATAAGAGCCTTGCCGTCTGAAAAATCAATAAAACGGCTCATCTGCTTTTTGAAACAGTCGCAGTTATGCTGAATCTGTTCTTTTGTCATCATCTGTCGCATATCGGAACGACCTGACGGGTCACCGACCATACCTGTGCCGCCACCTATGAGGGCAATCGGTTTATTGCCTGCCATCTGCAAACGTTTCATAAGGCAAAGCGCCATAAAGTGACCAACATGAAGGCTGTCAGCTGTAGGATCAAAACCGATATAAAAAACAGCTTTTCCTGTGTTTACAAGTTCTTTAATTTCATCTTCATCTGTTACCTGCGCAATAAGTCCTCTGGCAACAAGTTCTTCATATATCTGCATAATTATAAAATCCTTTCAAAATAAACAATAAATATAAACGAGATAAAATATATAATACAATCAACACTTACCAATGTCAAGATTTATCTGCAAAGTCAATCAATTCTCTTGCAGACATAAGAGTCGCATCGGTTATAACATCTCCGCCGATGATTCTTGCAATTTCACTTATCCTCTGCTCACCGTCAAGTTTTTTAACAACGGTATATGTCTTGCTGTCAACAGTGTTCTTTTCAATGAAAAGATGATTGTTTGCAGCGGCAGCAATTTGCGCAAGATGTGTGACACAAATAACCTGTCTGCCATTTGATATCTGCTTTAGCTTGTATGCTATCTTATGTGCGGCTCTTCCGCTGACACCTGTGTCAATTTCATCAAATATCATTGTGCCGATATTTTCACTTCCGGAAATCACACATCTGATTGCAAGCATAACTCTTGAAAGTTCACCGCCTGATGCAATTTTTGAAAGCGTCTTAGGTTCTTGACCGGAGTTTGCACTGATAAGGAATTCAATTTCATCAATTCCGTTTTCCTGCGGTGAGGTTTCGTTAAACAACACCTTGAAACGAGCACCACGCATGTCAAGATATTCAAGTTCAGCCATTACATCAATTTCAAATTGCGTTGCAAATGCTTTCCTTTTATCAGAGATTGCCTTTGCTTTTTCAAGAACATCAACACTAAGTTTATCAATCTCACTTTCAAGTTCAAGCACGCGCTCATCACTTGTTATGATTGAATCATATTCATTTGTGATTTTTTCGAGATAATCCAACATCTCTTCTTCGCTGCTGCCATATTTTCTTGAAAGACGATACAGCAAGTCAAGACGTTCTTCAATGCTGTCAATATCAATATCGTTGTCATCCATTGATGATATTTCACTGCTGAGAGCAGATACACAATCTTCCATTTCATAACGAAAGTTATCGATTGACTTTTCATATGTTTCAAATTGTGCGTGATAATCACTCAATTGAGCCAAAAAGCTGCTTAAATTATAAAGCGAATCCATCAATCCCGCTGTATTTTCATCGCCGTTTAAAATTCTGTGAGCGTTGTATAATGAAGATATGATTTTCTCACGATTTTGTATTTTTTTCTTTTCGGCAAGCAATTCATCACGTTCACCAATTGTTATATTGGCATTTTGAAGTTCATCAATCTGATATTTTAAAAATTCAAGACGTTGTACTTTATCACTTTCATCCTGCTTTATTGATAAAAGTTCGCGTTTCAATTTAATCAGTTTGCGATATTGCATACGGTATTCATCTTTCAGAAAATCAATACCTGCAAGCGTATCAATATAAGTTATATGACTTTCCTTTTGCAGCAGCTTCTGACTATCATGCTGACCGCAGATTGTGATTAAATCAACACCGATTTTTTTCAGCATGGAAACAGTGATTGGCTGCCCGTTTACACGGCATGAACTTCTGCCATCAGCTGTAATGGTGCGTGTTATCAAAAGGCTGTTATCATCTTCGCAGTCAATTTCAAGTTCTTCAAGAGATGCCTTTACAGTATCAGAAATATCTTCAAAAAAGGCTGTTACTTTAGCATTGGATGCACCGTCACGCACAAGTTCTTTTGAAGTTCTTTCACCAAGAATTGCATTAATTGAATCAATGACAATTGACTTACCGGCGCCAGTTTCACCTGTAAGTATATTAAGTTCATCATCAAAAGTGATATTTGCACTTTCGATTACTGCAACGTTTTCAATTTTAAGATTAGTTAGCATAAGACATCGTATATCTGTATTGTTACAGACAAAACCCCTTCTTAATAATCTTTGTTTATTCAGCAGCCGCTAAGAATTTTTTAATCCATGCGGAAAATTCAGCAGCTGCCTGCTCTGTGCGGCAAAGCACAAAAATTGTATCATCACCTGCAAGTGTACCGACAATTTTTTCCGCAGCCATGCTGTCAACAGCAGCGCAGGCCGCCTGAGCCATACCGGCATAGCATTTTATAACAACAGTGTTGATAGCATAATCAACGTGCACAACAGAGTGCGATAAAATTGAGAAATACTTGCTTGAAAAGTCTATGTTATCATTTTTCACATAGGAATATTTATACTGACCGTCAGCAACCGGAGATTTAACCAGCTTAAGCGACTTAATGTCCCTTGAAACGGTTGCCTGTGTTACTTTATATCCCATTTCATTGAGCTTCAGCATAAGTTCTTCCTGTGTTGCAATATCTTCCTTTTCAATCAAAGCAAGAATCGCGTCATGTCTGTTTTTTTTCATTTCGTATCTCCTTTCAGGCTCTTCTCTCAATCAACTTGTTAGAGAGAACATCGGTAAAACTGTCCGCCTTTATTCTGATGATTTTTAGATATCTTTCTGCACGTCTGATAATCAACTTACTGTTTGCACCGACTTCAACCGACTGCTCACCATCGCAACTGACAATAGGTAAAGACAGATCACGGTTTGTAACACTTAACTCAATCACAGATTCCGGCTTGAATATAAGCGAGCGCGCAAAAAGCGAATGTGTGCAAATCGGTGTTATTATGATGCTTTCAATCGTCGGTTCAACAACCGGACCACCTGCGGAAAGTGAATATGCGGTTGACCCGGTCGGAGTGCTGACAATTAAGCCATCGCCATAATAGTTATTAACTTTTTTTCCGTCGCAATTGACATTTATTTCACAAAGCCGAAGCGACATTCCTCTGGCAACCACAACATCATTAAGACAATAATATTTATCAATGAGCGCATCATCGCTGTAATGTTCAGCACACAGCATCATTCTTTTATCAATGCTGTATTCACCGCCAATAAGATTTCTTAAAAGTGAAAGTTCATGTTTTTCAAGTCCCGCAAGAAAACCTAATGTACCTGCATTGATGCCGAGAATTTCTTTATCATATTTTGCCGCATCATGCGCAGCATGTATGAACGTTCCGTCACCGCCGATTGAAATGAGAACATCACATTCTCTGACAGCATCATCTTTATCCTTAAAAATAACATCATCTCTGTTGAAATACTGTCTGTATTCTTCAGGCATAAGTATCCGGGCACTCAACTTGTTTAATTCATCAAGAACACCATTAGTCACTTCATATGCGTTATCTCTGGTGAGGTTAACATTGATTGCAATTTTCATAAAGCTTTGCCTCCGTTAAGTACCTCGTGAGATTTTCTGACAATTTGCTCGGTTGTAGTTTCAAGCAAGCTAACAGGTTCATCAGCTTTTTTGATATATATCAGATATTCAATATTGCCCTGCGGTCCTTTAATCGGCGAGAAATCGAGATTCAACACTGAAAATCCGTTTTCAAGAACAAAATCATAAATCTTATTAACAACTTCAAGGTGAGTTTCTATTTCACGAACAACACCGTTTTTGCCGATTTTATCTTTTCCGGCTTCAAACTGCGGCTTTATTAGACACACTGCTTCGCCGCCGTGTTTCAAAATTGAATGCATAACAGGCAAAATGAGCCTGAGTGAAATAAAGGATACATCAACGCTGGCAAAATCAATTTCTTCCGGCACAAGTTCATGCGTGACATATCGAAAGTTAGTTCTTTCCAGGTTTACAACACGCTCATCTGTGCGAAGTTTCCACGCAAGCTGACCATAACCTACATCAATGGAATATACTTTGCTTGCACCGTTTATCAGCATACAGTCCGTAAATCCGCCTGTTGAAGCGCCGATATCCATGCATATGCAATTCTCAAGCCGCAGACCGAATTCATTAACCGCTTTTTCAAGCTTATATCCGCCGCGGCTGACATAAGGCATTTTTTCTCCTCTTATTTCAATGCAGTCGCCATCCTTAACGTTAAGACCGGCTTTCAGCGACTTCATATTATTGACATAGACCTGTCCTGCCATGATAAGTGCCTTTGCCTTTTCACGGCTTTCAATTAAACCTCTGTCAACCATTGCAACATCAAGTCTTGTTTTGTTTGTCACTAAAATTCCCCGCTTTTCATTCTCCGATAATATCGACCATTCCCTGAGTGTCAAGTTTATATTCCTGCAAAAGTTCCGAAACTGTTGCCTGACTTACAAATTTATCTTCCACGGCAGTTAAATGATACTCTCCTTTAAATCCTTTTTCAAGTAATATAAGGGCAAGTTTTTCACCGACACCGCCGCTTTTCAGTCCTTCTTCAAAGAAGTATACATGTTTCTTAACTTTAATAATTTCAATAGCTTCTTTCGGTATCGGTTTTATTTTATTAAGCGACAACAGCATTATTTTTCTTCCGTTTTCATTCAAACGGTCAACAGCTTCAACAGCGTTAGATGTGATTCTTCCGTATGTAACAATAACAGTGTCACTTTCCGTATCACCATAAGTCGCAAATTCGATCTGACCAAAGTTTAGTTTATTGACAAGTTCAGATTCAGACCCTCTCGGATATCTTATAGCAACTGAATATTTATCAGCGTAAAACGCATTGTTTATATCTGCACAAAGCGACCTGAATCCGCACGGAGAATATATAACTATTTCCGGTATTGTGTTAAGAAACGGTACATCCATTAATCCGTTATGCGTTTCGCCGTCCTCACCGACAAAGCCTGCTCTGTCTATTGCAAAAATAATTTTCAGTTTTTGAAGTGAAACATCATGAACAATCTGATCATAACATCTTTGAAGAAAAGTTGAATATACTGCAAAAACCGGACGGAGTCCGTTTTTTGCAAGTCCGGATGCAAATGTTACGGCATGTTCTTCGGCAATTCCAACATCGAAAAAGCGTGACGGATGCTCACGTCTGAATTTTTCAAGCCCTGTTCCAAGTCCCATTGCAGCAGTAATTGCACAAATTGAATCATCCTTAACCGCATGGTCACAAAGATACTCACCAAACTTCGATGAAAAACTTTCTCCGGAATGAACAGGTTCACCTGTATTGATATCAAATTTAGATATGCCGTGAAAAATGCTCGGTGACTTTTCGGCAAAATCATACCCCTTGCCTTTCACCGTATTAACATGCAACAAAACAGGAACATCGATATTCTTTGCCGTTTCAAGCGCATTTGCCAAAAGTTCAATGTCGTGACCGTCAATAGGTCCCATATATCTGTATCCCAAATCCTCAAAAAAGGTACTTTGAGAATATATTCTATTCTTTATGTCCGTTTTAATATCATATAACTTTTGAGTCAATCTCTTTCCGATTCCGGGAATCGTGTTGATTCTTTGTTCAGTTGTAGCTTTAAGGTTATAATACTCCGGCCTTGAGCGTATTATTGCAAGATATTTTGCAAAAGCACCGACATTTTCGGAAATTGACATTTTATTATCGTTGAGAATTATTATATGTTTTGTTCCGCTTCTGCCACCGTTATTGAGCGCTTCATAGACCATTCCGCCTGTGAAAGATCCATCACCGATAACTGAAATTACGCAGTGATTATCATTGTTGATTTTCTTTGCTTCAGCAAGTCCCAGTCCCGCAGAAACCGAAGTACCGCTATGACCGCTGAAAAATATGTCATGTTCACTTTCATTCGGACGGCAAAATCCTGAAAGTCCGCCCTTTGTTCTTATTGTATCAAACTGAGCATATCTCCCGGTAAGCAGCTTATGTGTATAGCATTGATGTCCGACATCAAAAACTATTTGATCATCAGGTGAATTAAAAACCAAATGCATTGCAATTGTAAGTTCAACAGCACCGAGATTAGATGCAAGATGCCCTCCGTTTTTAGAAACGGTTTCAATCATTTTTGCTCTAATTTCATCTGCAAGTATAGCAAGTTTATCAAACGACATTGATTTTATGTCGTTTGGCGACTTTATATTCTCCAGAATTTCATACTTCATAAAATCTATCTCCGCTAAATGTTCTAAGAAAACGATGATTAAATCGCCCAATTAAGTCAGCGGCAAAA
>JAMPDR010000039.1 GCA_023665555.1 Ruminococcus sp. | reverse complement strand
ATTTTCACAAGGTTTTCTTAAAATCTTTGTCTAACTTTTTGGGGTCACTTCAAAACTCAGCGGCTTAAATTTATGGTATTTCTCCCTCTGCGGGTGCAATCTGCAAATGGCATCACACTTCCACGCATACAAAAAGAGAAAATCAGCAAATGACTCACAGTTCTTCCAAATGTTCAACTGCCATTTCAAAAATCTTCTTAACATGGTCATCTGAAAGGGAGTAGTAAACGATTTTTCCCTCTTTGCGGTTTTTGACAAGGTTCGCCTGTCGAAGAAATTTAAGCTGATGTGAAACGGCGGATTTTGTCATGTTCAGAACAACTGCAATGTCGCACACGCAAAGTTCGTTTTCATGCAGTGCCCAAAGGATCTTGATTCTTGTGCTGTCGGCAAATACCTTGAAAAACTCCGCAATGTCGCAAATCATTTCATCGGTCGGCATGTTTTTTTGAGTTTCCTCAACAATATTTTCGTGAATGTGATTGCAGTCACATGAAAGTTCATTTTTACCCATTATAATTTCCATAGCCTTTCCGGCTACAAATAGTTAATTAATTTATTTATTGTATACCTTGTTGTAGCCGGACAAGGCGTATAATGGAATTTTAGTCCATTCAAAATTTGCCATAAGCAAATTTTGAGGACATATAATTTGTTATAGTGTGATTTTTCACACTATTGCTCCTTTGTGTTTTCTCGGCTGATTTTTTTCAGCTTAGTGAAAGCTATAACACCTTTGATTGCTGTCACCATCATCCAAATGTGAAAAGCAAAATCAAAAATAAACATTTCTTCGTGCGCTCTCGGCATCAGGAAAAACACTCCGTAAATGAGCAGGGCAGTGTCGAGTGTATAAAATACAAGGGCTGAAATTGTTCGCCTTTGCTTTTTGCGCATCATCAAGAACAAAATGAAATATGCAAAAACGATGACAACGGCGAGGAACACCCCAATGTAAAAGCCGAGCATACCTGTTTCTTCGTCAGTCATGGTGTAGCAAGCTGTCATTGCAAGATGTGGAGTAAAAGCCGTAAAAGGCAGGCCTGTCAGTGGCTTTGCAGTGCAGAGTATCACATCGGCAAGCGACAAAAGCGTAACAATAAGTACGCTTGTCCGAAGTTGTTTTACATTTTTCTCATATTTATTGATAAGTTCACTATTCATTTTCTTCACACTCCGCTTATATTATACACGATTGCTTTTTTTGAGTCAACAAATTTTAATATGATGCCAATTTGTATATTATGATTGAATTATTTGCTGAATTTTATGAATGTTGCAAAACGATAAACTTCATGGCAGCCACATTGGACTGCCACTACTACTTTGTTTCATCTAAAAATTTACATTTTATATAAGACAGCAAGCAATCAACATAAAAGATTGTGGGATTGGTTAGTTCTCACGGATGCCACTTCGTGTCATCACCCCTCCGCCTGCTAACGCAGGCACCTCCCCTTTCAGGGCGAGGCTTTTTAAGGCGTCCCTGAAAGGGAAGCTGTCGAAAATACGAAGTATTTTTGACTGAAGGGTGCTCCAAGATGTCCGCAGGACATCAATACAGACTTACCGTTATATGTAATGTAAAGTTTTAGTTGAAACAAGATACTACGAAATATTATCTGATTTTAAGAGTATAATGACTTACGTTGCGGACTGAATCTTACAATAGAAACAGTTCTACCCGCAATTTCTCACTCCTCATTCCTAATTATTCAAACGTTCCGTTTTCAATTGCCATGATTTGGTCAACACGTCTTTGATGTCTGCCGCCCTCAAACTCGGTTGAAAGGAAAACGTCTACCATTTCCATTGCAAGGCCTGCACCGACAACTCTGCCGCCCATGCAAAGTGCGTTGGCGTCGTTGTGAAGTCTTGTGAATTTTGCGCTGAAATAGTCTGAACAGCAAGCCGCTCTGATTCCTTTGACCTTGTTTGCAGCCATTGAAATGCCAATGCCTGTTCCGCAGCAAAGAATTGCTTTTTCACATTCACCGTTTACAACGCTCTGACATGTTCTGTATGCGATTGCCGCATAGTCGATTGATTCGGGCGAGTATGTTCCGAAATCTTTATACTCAACTCCTATTGAATCGAGATGCTTTTTGATTTCCTCTTTGAGTTCAAATCCGCCGTGGTCTGCTCCTAATGCTATCATTTTAACTGCTCCTTTTTGATTATAAATATTTATTATGTAGGGCGCGCCTCTACACGATCTTCTGCTTTGCTTTAAGCTCACGTTCCGCCTGCGGTAATCTGAGATATGCAGGCATGATTTCACTTGGTGTAAGAAGTTTGCTTTCATCAAAATTGTTTTCTGCCGCAAAAGCAACACTTGCCGCATTTTGATATCTTATGACTGATGCCGCAATGCTGTATCCGAGTGCCCTGTGACATATTTCAGCGCCGTCACCGACAAAAATAATTTTTTTATCGTACGCTTTAAGCTTTTCACCGAGTTCTTCAATTTTTATTGCCTCATCGTCTGTCAGCCTTGTGATGCCGCTTTCGCTGATGTCAAAAAGTGAAGTGTATACTTGACTGCATCGTGCATCCATAACAGCGCAAGCTATAACATCCTGACCGAGCAGGTTATATGCCAAGCCTTCCAGCGTTGAAACGGCAATGCATTTTTTGTTCATGCCGTATGCAAGACCTTTGATTGCAGAAATGCCGATTCTGATTCCGGTGAACGAACCAGGACCGTTGGCACATGCAAAATAATCAATTGAGTCAAGTTTTGTTTCACTGTTTTTTAATGCGGAATCAATCATTGGTAACAATGTGCGTGAATGGGTAAGTCCTGCGTTAGTGCTGCACTGACTTATGATTTTTCCGTTTTCGGTTATTGCAACACTTGCACAAACAGCGCTTGTGTCAACAGCTAAAATTTTCATAGTTACCTTGTCCCTCTATCGTGATTATTCGTTCGTCATCATTTGAGCCATGCTTGATGGTGACTCTGATTGTGTTTTCCGGAAGAGCGTTTTCAATGTTTTCGCTCCACTCACATGCGAGTATACCGCCTGTTTCATAAAAATCAAAAAATCCTGTTGTATAAAGATCGTCCCACGTTTCGATGCGATACATGTCAAAGTGATACAGTGATTTCTCGCCGTGATATTCATTGACAATTGCAAATGTCGGACTTGATACATCGCAGTCAATTCCCAGTCCCTTGGCCAGTCCCCTTGTGAAAGCGGTTTTACCCATGCCGAGTCCACCGAAAAAAGCAACAACAACAGGACCGCAAAGTTTTTTTGCCATGCGTTCTGCAAATGCTTCGGTTTCGCTGACACGGTGAGTTACTATTTCAAACATACATAAACACCTTCGTTTAATGAGGAATGAGGAGTGAGAAATTAGGAGTTGAGGTCGCGTGAAAAATATCAGCTAAATAAATTGTTCATCCGCGAAATCAAATTGTATATATTGGTTAGATAGTTATTATATAACAATCTATAAAACAGTTGCTATCTATACTTTGCGGTTAAATAACTGACAGTTTGCATTGTTTTTCCCGCAACCTTTGTTCCTCACTCCTAACTCCTCATTCCTAATTATTACAATTGTACCATAAAACTCAAATATGTCAACGATATCACTTGAAATATTAAGGTAAAATATAATATAATGATGTAGTGTAAAACAAGATTAATGACAAAGGCGGCTTATGAACTGTGTAGTGAAAAATTCATTGGCCAACGAAATATAATGGACGTGATATATTTTTATGCTTAAAGCGATAAAAAAGGGTTTCAAAGAAACCGATAAACTTTTTCTCATGCTGTGTCTGCTTCTTTCGGCAATCGGCACGATTATGGTTGCAAGCGCAACAAAACGAACTGTTGAGGATGGAGATTTGATTTCAAGAGATGCATTCGTTATGATTCTCGCCCTCGCGCTCGGTTTCATAATCTGTATGGTGATTTCATTTATAGATTATGATTTGATTTTGAAGTTGTGGCCGGTGGTTGCGGCAGGGTCACTTCTTCTCATGTTTTTGCTGTTTACTCCTCTCGGAACTGCTCCTGAGGCACGAGAGTCGGCAAGATCTTGGCTGAAGTTAACAAGTGGCTTGTATTTGCAACCGTCTGAAATATTAAAAATAGGATTTATTGTCACATTTTCCTATCATTTGAGCAAGGTTAAAAATGACCTCTCAGGCCTTAAAACAGTTTTGCTTTTGTGCGTTCATGCGGCGATTCCGATTGTGCTTGTTGTTGTGACAGGTGACATGGGTTCGGCACTTATCTTTGTGCTTATGTTCATCGGCATGCTGTTTGTTTCGGGTGTGCACTGGTTGTATTTCCCGGCGGGAGCAGTTGCTGTTGCGGCTGTTTCGCCGATAGTGTGGTATAAGGTTTTCGATGATATTCAGCGAAACCGTATTCTTGCACTTATCCATCCCGAAGACTATCCGAAAGAGATTTATCAGCAGCAGCAGGCACTCAATGCAATGAAAGAGGGCGGTTTTTCCGGTGCCGGTCTGTTTAAAGGCGCGTTTACTCAAAGCGGTTCAATCCCAATGAGCGAAAATGATATGATATTCTCGGTTATTTGCGAGGAACTTGGATTTATCGGTGCAGTGGGTCTGCTTGCGTTGTTTGTTCTGCTTGCGGTGAGAATTGTCTATGTTGCAAAAAGATCAAACGACTATGCGGCATCCATGATGTGTTATGGTGTTTTGTTTATGCTGATCGCACAGGTGGTTATCAATGTCGGCATGTGCACGATGCTTCTTCCTGTTATTGGTATCACACTTCCGTTTGTCAGTGCAGGCGGTTCATCGGTAATATGTCTTTATCTTGCAGTCGGAATCGTTTTGAGCGTATATCGAAGTTCGCAGGGAATAGGCTATGATGATTATCGCTATAATCGAATTGCGAAACAATACGGGAATTAATGATTGATTAAAAGAGGAGGCTTAGAATATGCCGAATTTCATTCCGAAACAATATCAGAAAGACCCCATTACTATACGCATTGAAAGTGAGAAGTTGGATAAAATAGATAAACTGGCTAGGATGGATTTACTCGAAACAAACATGGTCGAGTACGGCTACTTTTCGTCTGCACTGCGTTAAAAATCCTCGGCATACGTCAGTATGCCTGCGGTTTTCGCCTTGTTCAGCCAAAAACTATCTCGTTCTCGACTGCTTTGCACCGAAACGAAGAAGATACTGATGTATTTAGCCTTTTGAAGCGGAAGCCTTGCTGACGCAAGGCGACAATGAAAAAGGTTAAAGACATCGGTAGGTTCGAGATTTCGGCATGCTTGTTTCGAATAAATTCATCCTAATAGTATAACCTGAGTCGAAGTGAATTTATCAATCAGTGTATCGACTTTGCAATTGAGCATATGGAAACAGATTAGATAAACATATTTAAAACGATAACAGGATGTTATAATATTAAATTACAAATTTATACACACGATTAAGGAGGTCGTATTTATGGATAATCAACCGAAAATACCAACAATCAGCAACACTCAATTATATATCGTAATAGCGGTTAGTGTTGTTATTGGCATTCTGACAGGTGTATTTATCGGCATAGTATTTGGTTTGCTTGTATTTATTTTGTCGCTAATTATCGGAGCGGTGATTGCAAGACATAACTCGCAAATGGATGAAATTCATGAAATACACCTCAAGTTATATGAACTTCAGACACAGCTTGAAGAGATTAAGAAAAACTCAGCTGAAAATTCATCCGATGATATAACCGTTGAATAACAACGATAAAATTTATCTTTATTTGAAAATTGTACAATTGCCGAGATTTTCTTCTGCGGACTGTATTTTCCGACAGGTACAATTTTCTACGCAATATGCGCTGTACGCAGTACCGCAATATATGCTGTGCGCAGTACCAATATTAGTTGTACGCAAGTACCCCGAACCGTTAAACAGTTCGGGGCTTGCTTTTATATAAAATCTTTTCTCTGATAAATTAATTATCATTCAATATCTTGAAGAGCGTCAAATCCCTCTTCGCCTGTGCGTACCTTAACTACGTTCTCAACGTCATAAACGAAGATCTTTCCATCACCGATGTTGCCGGTATAAAGCACTCTCTTAGCTGTTTCAATAACAGTTCTGACAGGTACCTTGCTTACAACGATTTCAACCTGCACTTTCGGCAAAAGGTTAACCTCCTGCTTGATACCACGGTAATATTTGCTGTTGCCGATTTGTGTGCCGAAGCCGAGAACATGTGTAACCGTCATGCCGGTGATACCGATTGAAAGCATTGCGTTTTTGAGCGCCGCAAAACGATCCTCTTTCATGATGATTTCAACCTTTGAAAGCTTGATTGCATCTGAATCAACAATTGCACTTTCCGATGCCGTGACAGGTACGGCAACCTCAACGGGTACATTACCTGTAACTTCGGGAGCATCAACAGAAGATGCAATGTCAACTGTCGGCATGAAGTCTGCATAAGCGCTGACAAGACCATGTTCAGGAAGATCAAGACCGCTGATTTCTTCTTCGGGTGTAACGCGAAGTCCGATCGTTTTCTTAATGATGAGGAACACAATTGAAATTGCTGCTGCACCCCATGCGCATGTTGCAAGAACGCCAAGGCACTGAACGCCGAAAAAGTGCGCTCTGCTCATTTCCATTGCTGCAAGGTCGTCGCTTGAGATGAATACACCCGTGAGAATAGTTCCAAGTGCGCCGTTGATGAAGTGAACACCGACAGCACCGACAGGGTCGTCAACTTTGAGCACCTTATCAACAAATTCAACACCGAAAACAACCGCAAAGCCTGAGATGATACCGATTACTGCGGCTGCCCACGGATTTACAACGTCACAGCCTGCTGTGATTGCAACAAGACCTGCAAGTGAGCCGTTAAGAGTCATTGAAACGTCCGGCTTTTTGTATCTTATCCATGTGATTGCCATGACGCATACTGTTGCAACTGCGGCGGCGAGGTTTGTGTTGAAGAAAACTTTACCTGCAAGAGCGGCATTGCCGTCTGTCATTGAAACGGTTGAACCGCCGTTGAATCCGAACCAGCAGAACCACAAAATGAAAACACCGAGTGCGCCGAGTGTTATGCTGTGGCCCGGAATAGCATTTGGAGAGCCGTCTTTGTTGTATTTACCGATACGCGGTCCGAGAATTGATGCACCGATGAGTGCACAGATACCTCCGAGCATATGTACTGCTGTTGAGCCTGCGAAATCGTGGAAACCGAGATTTGAAAGCCAGCCGCCGCCCCAGATCCAGTGGCCTGAAACAGGATAGATAATAAGGCTGATTGCGGCACTGTAGATGCAGTATGCAGAAAACTTAGTTCTTTCAGCCATTGCACCCGAAACGATTGTTGCCGCTGTTGCGCAGAACACCGTTTGAAAAATGAAGTAGGAGAAGAAACTTACTCCGTCTGGGAGGATAGCCGTGTAGTCGCCTCGGGTGAAAAGGTCGATTCCGCCGAAGATTGCACTGTGAGTTCCGAACATGATGCCGAAACCAACTATCCAGTAAAGCGGTGTGCCGATACTGAAGTCCATGAGGTTCTTCATGATGATGTTACCGGCATTTTTTGAACGGGTGAAACCTGTTTCAACCATTGCAAAACCTGCCTGCATGAAGAACACCAAGGCGGCGCCGATGAGTGTCCACATTGTGTTCACGTCTGAAAATAGGACAGTGATGTTCATTTTTTATTCCCTCTTTCTTTTTGTGAATCTCTGCATTAGTCAGAGGTTCAATTGTGTATTTATCGCAAAGCTAACATCGCGCTTTACGATAATAAAATGAAAAGGCAAAGCCGCCGTCAGAGAGTTATCTCCAACAGGCGCCTTTGCCTTTTATGTTATGTATTTTATCACCATTGTAGAACTATGTCAACGTTCAGTCACACAAAAATGATATACATATTGACTTGATTTGTTGTTAGATTTCTACAAAAAGGTATATTTTGATTTGTGCATTTTGAAAGAGTGTGAGCCGTCGAACATATTTCTCGGCATCAATTGACAAAATATATTGTTTGTGATATAAATATAAAGCAGTTGAAAAACTGCCCTGATGGGTGTTGCTCATTAGACGGATAGGCGGTTATGCTCTCCTCATTTTGACGGAGGGTTATCCCTCTGAATAACTTGGAGGGAGTGATGCTGAATGGAATTGATTCTTGCAATTTTATTTCTTGTTGCAGCTACAGGTTACATATTAAGCATAAAAAAATAACCGCCCAACTACCACATTGATACGGTTATCTTAACTATTCTTTGAGCGTAGCCGCTTATCTGCAACACCCTCTTGTCATTAATAGTATATACACATATCAGCGTTTTGTCAAGGCAGGCTGCTGATATTTTTATGTGAGTTTGCGAAAAGGATGAGAAATTTTGAATGATATAATCAAAAAAGATGCAAAGAGAGTCGGCATATATTTGCTGGCATTTGTCAAATGGGTGGCTGTCGCCGCGTTGACGGGGGCAATCGGCGGACTTGTTGGTGTTGCTTTTCATGTTAGCGTTGAAAAGGTGACCGAATTCAGGCAGATTCATGAATGGATAATTTATCTGCTTCCGGTCGGCGGTTTGGTGATTGCAGGACTTTACAAGTTGTGCAAACTTGAAAATACAGGCACAGACAGGGTAATCGACTCGATTCGCACAGATGAGGGTGTGCCCACACTGCTTGCACCGCTGATTTTTGTCAGTACAGTTATCACGCATTTGCTCGGCGGTTCGGCAGGACGAGAGGGTGCGGCATTGCAGCTTGGCGGCAGTATCGGCTCGAAAATAGGCAAACTGCTGCACTTTGATGAAAAAGACAAGCATCTTGTTATACTTTGCGGGATGAGTGCAGTGTTCTCTGCTCTTTTCGGCACACCCATTACAGCCGCATTGTTCGCGCTGGAGGTAATCAGCGTCGGCGTTGTTTATTATTCGGGTATCATTCCATGCCTTGTGTCAGGTTTGGTGTCATATTGGATCTCAATGCTTTTCAAGGTTGAGCCGGTTCGTTTCGCTCTCAAAAATCAGCCGGAGTATAACTTCATGGATTTCATGAAAGTTGCACTTCTTGCGGCGGTCTGTGCAGGACTTAGCATTGTGTTCTGCCTTGTTATGCACTTTTTTCATAAGGGCGCGGCTAAACTTTTCAAAAACACATTTCTTCGTGCAGTAGTCGGCGGTGTGCTCATCATTTTGCTGACGCTCATTTTCGGCAGAGATTACAATGGTGCCGGCATGAATATCATTGAAAATGCAATCATCGGCGGCCATGCGGTTGGCTATGCATTTTTGCTGAAAATGCTGTTCACTGCTGTCACGATAGGCTCAGGCTATAAGGGCGGTGAAATTGTTCCGACGTTTTTCATCGGGGCGACATTCGGCTGTTTCTTTGGCGGACTTCTCGGACTTGATCCCGGATTTGCGGCGGCAATAGGACTTGTGTCGCTGTTCTGCGGTGTTGTAAACTGTCCGATTGCGTCAATTTTCCTGAGTATTGAGTTGTTTTCAAGCACAAGCCTGATATACTTTGCAGTTGCATGTGCAATCAGTTACACCTTGTCCGGCTACTTTGGTTTATACGGAAGTCAAAAAATCATGTATTCCAAAATCAGAGCCGAGTTCATCAATATCAACACGTGGCAAGAGATAAAATAGGTAATATGGAATAGTGAATAGGTATTCGGGTAGAATTGTACCTATCGAAAAAATCAACCCGCAGAGGAAAATAATTTAGGTCGCAGGATGGAATACCTGCGACCCTTGTTTTTTTTATTTAAGATCCTACTAATTCTATTGCGGCTTTGAAACCAAGTTTAAATGCGTTTCTGCGTTCGGTATCTAAATAAATTCTAAGTTTTTCTTCCATTTCTTCAAGTAAATCTGAATAGTCCATGTTCAATTTTTGAAGAGGCTTAAATATTTCTGCATAGGCTTTCAGTTCTTTCTCTACATAATAATCAGATTTGCTGTTCTCTTCATGCATAGTAATGTCGTAAAGTTGATCAATGTTTAACATTGTTTTCATTTCCTTTCGCAAAAAATAAAAAGTGCGCCAACAAACGATGACGCACCGAAAAATGCATCTCATTTGTTGTCACACAAACTAACTTAAAATCAACGTGATAAAGCAAAGTTAATTAGAGGATGCACTTTTACCAAAGTGACCCACGTTGATTTTTATATTAAGTTTATGTGACGAATTAACTATATCACAAATTTTGAATAATTGCAATATGGCGAAAAAATTGACTTAAAAATTGCGAGTTTTCTTTTTTTCTAAGCGGTTAGATGTCATACGCAAAAAGAAAAAATAAAAAGTGCGCCAACAAACGTGACGCACTGAAAAATGCATCTCATTTGTTGTCACACAAACTAACTTAACTAACAATTGTAAACATGATTATGGTACAGTTAATTAATGGATGCACTTTTGCTAAAGTCATCCATAATCATGTAAAATTGCTATTAAGTTTATGTGACATATTTAACTATATCACACATTTTGAATAATTGCAATATGGTGAAAAATTTAACTTGAAAATTGCGAACTATCTATTTTCTCTCAGCGGTTAGATGTCATACGCAAAAAGAAAAATAAAAAGTGCGCCAACAAACGTGACGCACTGAAAAATGCATCCCCATTTGTTGTCGCACATAACATCTATTTTCTCACGAAGATAAAGTTAATAAGAGGTGCACTTTTGCCAAGTGACCATCGTGATAAAATAAATGTATTAAATTGTGCGACACGTTTAATATATCATAAAACCTGCCAAATTGCAAGTATTATAAATCAGCAATTTCGGTTGATGTATAAAAGAACATTTAATATAAAATGGAAAAAACACATTTTTTCGGGTCTTTTCACCCGCTTTTCACACATTTTTTCGAAAATAATTGCAAAAAACTCCGCCGAAACCTGTTCTGCGGAGTTAAACTTACATTTTATAACATGCTAAAACGCATATTGACATTGTTATAGCAACTCTTTCATTTTTCGTGTAAGGTAGAGTGGCATGTTAGTAATGTAACCGTCTTTGCGATATCCTCGCTTTGAAAAACGTATGGCATATTTAGGCTTATGTTCTGATATATGCCTTTTAAATGATATGGCGGATTTATCTTCGCCGCCTTTTACTTCAATCGGAATAATATCAGTATGGAACTGAATTAAAAAATCTATCTCTTTACCTTTTTCAGAGTAATATCTTGGTTCAACGTCAAACATACCTTTCAGCTGTTGCAAAACATAATTCTCAGTAAGCGGATCTTTAAATTGATAGTCACTTGTTAGAAGAATCGCACTGTTGTCAATGCCTGCCATGTGTTTTAGTAAGCCTGTGTCAAACATATATAACTTGAACTGATCTTGTTTATCAAATGCGGATAGGGGATGTTCAGCTTTTAAAACATTATAGACTCGATTAATCATTCCTGCTGATACAAGCCATTCAATTGCTTCTTCAAAATCTCGTGCTCTTCCGCCTTGTCTGACTGCACCATACATAAACTTTTCATTGGATTTAGCCAGTTGCGAAACAATACTTCTGAAAACCATCAGAATACGTCCGCTGTTAGCTTTTCCGTTGTGTTTAGAAAAGTCATTTTCATAAATCTCAATAAGTTCAGATTGGATTTTTGATATTTTAGCAGGATCTTTATATTTTATCCATGAATCAACACATTCAGGCATACCGCCGATAATAAGATAATTATTATAAATTTCAAGTAAGCGATTATGAAAAATATCTTCAATGCTTTGTTCTTTTTTTATGCTTTGATAATATTCATACATATTAGGGTCAACTGCACTCAAAAATTCCTCAAAATTCAAAGGGTAGATATTAAGAAGATTTACCATACCGACAGGATATGATTTAGGTTGTGCGAGAAGTGTTCCCAAAAGACTGCCGGCAGCAATAACATGATATTCATTAGCTTTCTCTTTGAAGTATTTAAGTGTGTTCAAAGCATCAGGACATTCCTGTATTTCATCAAAAATAATTAAAGTATGTTCCGGATGAATTTTTTCTTCTGCAATTATTGAAAGCAACTCAATGATGCGGTGAGGATTTTTATTCGTTTTGAAAATGGATTTCAATTCATCTTCTTCATCAAAGTTAAAATAGACGTAATTGTTGTAATAGTTTTTTCCGAATTCTTTCATCAGCCAAGTTTTTCCAACCTGTCTTGCACCTTTCAGTACCATTGGCTTTCTGTCATCACTTTGTTTCCATTCAATTAAGTTATTTATTGCATTTCGTTTCAATTAAATCCCACCTTTCGGAAACAGTATAACACATTTTTTCGGGTTTTTCCACCCGATTTTCACACATTTTTTCGACTTTTTTCGGCGAGAAAAACACATTTATTCGATAATCCACCTATTATCGTACACAAAAAACTCCGCAGAAACCTGTTCTGCGGAGTCAAACTTACATTTTATAACATGCTGAAACGCATATTAATATAAGCGATGAATTATTCAGCTGTGTTCTTCTTAAGAGTTTCAAGTTCTGCTTTGAGTTCAGCAGGAAGCTTGTCGCCGAATTTCTTGTAGAACTCTTCAACACCTGCTGCTTCTTTTGCCCACTTAGCTTTGTCAACTGCAAGGATTGATTTGAGAGTGTCTACTGAGAAATCGTTAAGGCCTTCAAGGTTGATGTCCTCAGCCTTCGGAACATAACCGATTGCTGTTTCGTCAGCGTCAACTTCGTTTTCGCATCTCTTGATGATCCATTCAAGAACACGAAGGTTGTCGCCGAATCCCGGCCAAATGAAGTGACCGTCTTCATCAACACGGAACCAGTTAACGTTGAAGATTTTCGGAGCCTTATCGCCGAGAGCTTCACCCATTTCAATCCAGTGCTTGAAGTAGTCGCCCATGTGATATCCGCAGAACGGAAGCATTGCCATTGGGTCGCGGCGAACAACACCTACTGCACCTGCAGCTGCTGCTGTTGTTTCAGAACCAGTGATTGAACCGATGAATACACCGTTGTTCCAGCTGCGTGACTGATAAACAAGGGGTACTGTGTCAGGACGGCGGCCGCCGAAGATGATTGCTGAAATCGGAACGCCTGCCGGATTTTCAAATTCGCTTGAAAGGCACGGGCAGTTAGCTGTGGGAGCAGTGAAACGGCTGTTCGGATGAGCAAGCTTGTTGCCCTCTGCGATGAATTCAGGGCCGTTAACCTTTGCGCCTTTCCATTCCTCTGCGTTAACAGGAGGATTCTTATCAAGGCTTTCCCACCAAACTGTGTTGTCGTCAAGGTTGCGAGCAACGTTGGTGAAGATTGTGCCTTTCTGAGTTGAGATAAGAGCATTCGGGTTTGACTTCATGTTTGTTCCCGGTGCAACACCGAAGAAACCGTTTTCGGGGTTGATTGCATAAAGTCTGCCGTCTGCACCCTTGCGCATCCATGAAATGTCGTCGCCGACTGTCCAAACTTTGTAACCCTTTGATTTGTAGCCTTCGGGCGGAATCATCATTGCAAGGTTTGTTTTGCCGCAAGCTGACGGGAATGCTGCGCAAACATATTTTGTTTCACCCTTCGGGTTTTCAATGCCGAGGATGAGCATGTGTTCTGCCATCCAGCCTTCGTTCTTAGCCTGATATGAAGCGATTCTCAAAGCGAAGCACTTCTTACCAAGAAGAACGTTTCCGCCGTATGCAGAGTTAACTGAAATGATTGTGTTGTCTTCAGGAAACTGGCAGATCCATCTCTTTTCGGGATCAACATCGCATTTTGCGTGAAGTCCGCGAACCCAGTCATTGCTGTCGCCGAGAACGTCAAGAACTTTCTTGTTAACTCTTGTCATGATGCTCATGTTGAGAACAACATAGATTGAGTCTGTAACTTCGATACCGATCTTAGCAAGAGGTGAGCCGATCGGACCCATTGAATAGGGGATTACATACATTGTGCGGCCTTTGTAGCTGTCGCGTGCAATGTCATAAAGCATTTCATATGCCTTATCGGGAGCCATCCAGTGGTTGGTCGGACCTGCATCTTCTTCATTCTTTGAGCAGATGAGAGTTCTGTCCTCAACACGGGCAACATCGTTCGGAGCAGTTCTGTGATAGTAGCATCCGGGAAGTTTCTCGTCGTTAAGTTTGATTATTTCGCCTGTTGCAACTGCTTCTGCTCTGAGAGCGTCAAGCTGTTCTTCGCTGCCGTCGATCCATACTACTTTATCCGGATTGACAAGCTTAATCTGATCCTCAAGCCAAGCGAGGACGGTGGGGTTCTTTGTCGGTGCATTTTCCAACATTGTGAGTCATCCTTTCGTGTTATGTAAACGATGATTAAATCCGGGGCGATGATCGTGCCGTCAGAAATTTCGTCAGATCGCATAGAATTGACGCCGTCATACTTTCGTATTTCAAGGAAATTCTGTGCAATATGACGGAACTTTATGCAAACGAGCAGCGTGCTGCGATTTATTCAGCGTTTACTTAATATGTTATAACAAGTAGCAGCTAAAATACTCCTTATTCTCCATACTACTTATATTCCCTTGTATTATAGCGTTTTTATTTTGTTTTTTCAAGTCAAACGAAGCAAAATTCGCCAATATTTATAAAATTTACCTTTTTCATAAAAAACAGGGAAATATTCATCCGAAGTTGTCAATTTTTTAATAATATGCGTTTTAGCTTCTTGGCTGCTGAAAGATGCAGTCCGCAGACTTATCCTGTATAAGCATCTTTAGCACTGTTTGCAAAGTTTTGTTTTTCGAGCCACTGACGTTCTTCCTCTGTTTCCGGGATATCAATCCTTTCGATTTTGAAAATTACCGGTCTGGTTCCGTCATTGCAGCATGCAATCATCATTCGGTCATCGTTTGTCCATTTCCGCATAATAGAACCGCCTTGAAGTGCTGTATACACATATCTGCTGATTGCGTCCCATGCTTCACCGCAGAACTTGCCATTCATTAAGTGATAGAAATCGTCTTGTTCACTTGTCCTCTTCAAAACGAAAGTATCGCCCGCTTTAAAATACGGACACGGTCCTGACTTTGGGTCGGCAAGATATTTTTCTTGATAATCAGTGAATACTTTTGTTTCTAAAACTGTTATTTTACATTCATATTGCATTGTTTATTTTCCCTGCCCACTCTAATTATGTAAGTTAAATTATACCATGGTAAATATTCAATTACAACCCGTCCGTGCAACCTTGTTATTGTTTCAATAATATGCTATACTTAACCGCGAGGTGATACACATGCTTGACCGAAATGACTTGAAAAATATTCCGGGTATAGGAAAAAACATGGAACAGCATCTTTTTAATATAGGTATACGCACGATTGATGACCTGAAGGGTGAAGATCCGGAAGATATGTATTACCGTGATTGTATGTTCAAAGGCTTTCAGGATGATAGATGTGTTTTGTATGTTTTTCGGCTTGCAGTATACTATGCGAATAATTCGAAGCATGATCCCGAAAAAATGAAATGGTGGTATTGGAAAGACAGAAGTGTACAAAATGAGGAGTTTAATTTGCGTTTCCCCGACGCAAGCGGGGGAACACATGGCAAATAAATCATCGTAGCTTACGCTTAGGGAAAGACTAGTACCTTGGCACCTCTAAAAGTTTACGCATTAGATGCAAGAATTTTTTAGAATAACAAGGCACATGACGCAGGCAGGCTGTCGCCTGTCAAGGAATGTAACGCAGTTATTCGGAAAAATTCGCAACATATAATGTAAAGTTTTAGAGGCGCCAAGGTGCTAGGCCATTGTTATTTTTTTCGACTTGTGTTATTATGTATAGAAAAAGAAGTGAATTTACATGTTGGAAGTTTTATTTATATGCACAGGCAACACCTGTCGCAGTCCGATGGCAGAGGCTCTGCTTAATGATAAGGCGCAAAAGTCAGGCTTGCCGATTCATGCGTCAAGCGCGGGATTGGCGGCTTTCACAGGTGATAATGCAAGCGAAAATGCTGTTGAGGTCATGGCTGAACTCGGCATTGATATCAGCGACCACCGTGCGTCGCGCGTGAGTATTTATGCACTTGAAAGCAGTGATATAATTATATGCATGAGTGAATCGCACAAGGCGGTACTGACTGATTTTGAAAATGTGATCGTGCCGAACGGCGGTGTCAGCGACCCGTATGGCGGTGATATCGAAACCTACAGAAAATGCCGCGATGAACTTTCTGCTTTTATTGATGAACTGATTGATAATGTGTTCACCACTCGGATTGAAGAAATGAGTGAAGCAGATGTCGGCGCTGTTGCAAAACTTGAAGAAGAATGTTTTTCCGTTCCGTGGAGCGAGCAGAGTCTGCGCGATGAACTTTCAAATGAAACAGCGCACTTCTTTACTGCAAAGCGTTTTGGGCAGACGGCGGGATACATCGGAATGCACATGGTGCTTGATGAATGTTATATCACAAATGTTGCGGTAACAGCAAAATACAGACGATGTAAAATCGGTTCTGAACTTGTTGAACATGCTGTAAATTTTGCGAGGGAAAACGGCGCATCGTTTATTTCACTTGAAGTGAGAGAAAGCAATCAGCCGGCAATTTCACTATATAATAAGTTTGGTTTTACCGTTTGCGGTGAGAGGAAAAATTTCTACGATAAGCCGCGTGAAAACGGATTGATTATGACAAAGTTTTTTAATGAGGAATGATGATAAAATGAAGATACTTGCAATTGAATCTTCCTGCGATGAAACAGCGGCCGCCGTTGTTGAGAACGGCAGAAATGTGCTGTCAAGTGTGATTGCGTCGCAGGTTGAAGAACATAAAATTTATGGCGGAGTTGTTCCCGAAATAGCGTCAAGACGTCACGCTGAGGCGATTTCGGGTGTTGTTCAGTCTGCACTTGAGCAGGCAAATGTTACCTTGGATGATATTGATGCAATCAGTGTCACCTATGCCCCCGGACTTATCGGTGCTTTGCTTGTTGGTGTGAACTATGCCAAATCTTTGGCTTATGCAAAAAATCTGCCGCTGATACCCGTACATCATCTTCGCTCTCACATTGCGGCGAACTATGTTACTCATCAGGAACTTCAGCCGCCGTTTTTCTGCCTTGTTGTCAGCGGCGGACACAGTCACATGGTTGAAGTAAAAGATTACACCGATTTTAAAATCATCGGAAAAACCCGCGACGATGCGGCAGGGGAGGCACTCGATAAAGCTGCACGTTCAATGGGGCTGCCATATCCCGGCGGTCTGAACCTTGACCGTGAAGCAGAAAACGGCAATCCGAACGCGTATAAATTTCCCACACCGAGAGTTGATGGTTCACCGCTTGATTTCAGCTTTTCCGGATTGAAAACATCGGTTATAAATATAATACATAATGCAAAGCAAAAAGGCGAGAGTATCAATGTTCCGGACCTAGGCGCATCATTCATGAATGCCGTTGTATCACTGCTTTGCAATCACACCGAAAAAGCGGCAAGAGAGTTAGGATATAACAAAATCGTGCTTGCAGGCGGTGTAAGCGCAAACTCAGTTTTGAGAGCGCGAATGACGGAAATCTGTAAAAAGAACGGTTGGAAACTGTATCTTCCCGAACTATCTCTTTGCGGCGACAACGCGGCGATGGTCGGTGCTCAAGCATATTATGAATATCTTTCGGGCAACACAGCAGAACTTTCCCTAAACGCATACGCAACAATGCCGATTGATGCATAATGAGAAGGTAAGCGTGAGAAGTTATGAGTGGTACTTGTGTCTGCCGAAAAATCCAGTTCCCAATTCGAGTTGCTAAGTAATAGCAAAAAAATCAACAAAAAATCAAAAATCAGCATGATGCTTGACAAAATACTGATTCTTGATATATAATAATAACGCAGGGATAACTGCGATAAGCGGTTAAATCCCTAATAAGTTTTGATGTTTAAGAAAACACCGCTACTCGGGAAAAGTATGGCGGTGTTTTCTTAATTTTATGTAGCTTTGATTTACATCTTAAGCACATCCCACATTACCGAAGTAATGTGTTAATTAAGAGTTATGTCTCTCGTCAATATCTTTATAGATCTTTCGAGCGAGGTCAACAATGGCAACAATAAGAGAAAGAAGTGCAATCGCTTCCATAATCGTCATATGCCATGCCCCCTTTCCGGGAACAACCGCCTACCGTTATACAGTACCCTGCGACAACCACAAAAGTGGTTGCATGCTAGTTATATCATGTTTGTTGAATTTTGTCAAATGTACGGTGTGACAAGGTGCGTTTTTCAGCTTGTAAACTCTGACAACTTCTTTGTGCTTTTTTAGTTGTGTGCTGTTTGAACCTGTACAAATCGTAAGATTGAGTCCGCAAAGGAAAAATTAAAAATCTAAAAATTAACAGTTACGGTATTTCGCGGATGTAATTTAAATATGCCGCTGCTTTCCCCGCGACCACCGTTCCTCACTCCTCATTTTTTCTTACTCTGCGGATGTCAACTTTAAAACCAGGACAACTTAATCCGCATACCTCTTCACTATTCCATATTACCTATTACTTCAATTGGGTACATTTTCACCCGCATATTCACCAAATCATCCTGCCCTTAATCATCACATGCTTAAGGTTCATTGACGAATCAACAAAAATGATGTCAGCTCTTTTGCCGATTTCAATGCTGCCGCATATGCTGTCGACACCGATGACCCTTGCAGGATTTATTGTGCAAGCCTTAAGTGCGCTTTCAAATGGAATTCCGAATGAAAGCAGATTTTTGAATTCGTCAAACAGATTTGCAGTGCTTCCTGCAATCGTTCCGTTTTCAAGGTGAGCCTTGCCGTTTTTGACAATGACTTTCTGACCGCCGAGCATGTATTCACCGTCGGCACAATCCGCACTGTTGAGTGAGTCGCTGATTGCAACGCAACGATTATCGCCGAGAACCTTAAATGCAAGGCGAACGGCCGCTTCATTTAGATGAAATCCGTCACATATTAATTCTGCTGTGACGCTGTTATTTTCAAAAACAGCGCCGACAACTCCCGGCTCTCTGTGGTTGAGTGCAGTCATGGCATTGAAAAAGTGTGTTACGTGTGTGAAACCGCTTTGGAACGATGCTTTTGTTTCTTCATATGTTGCGTCGGTGTGTGCAACGGAACAGACGGTGTGATTGCTTATTTCTCTTGCAAAGCTGATTGCGTTTTCTGTTTCCGGGGCAAGGTCAACAAGAGATATTTTTGAAATTGAGTTCAGTTTGTAAAACTCATCTTTGTCAGCCGCTCTGATAAAGTCGGTATTTTGCGCACCGCATTTTTTCGGTGAAACGTAAGGACCTTCCATGTTGATGCCTTGAATGTATGCAGCTGCTTCTCTTCCTTTATATTGTTCAATTGAAGTGAAAATATCACAAAGTTCATCAAATGGAAGCGTCATTGTTGTTGGACAAAATGAGGTTACACCATGCCTTGCATAATGCTCAGAAAGTGTGCACAGTGATTGTTCGCTTTTGTCGCATGCATCTGCGCCGCTGCCGCCGTGAGTGTGAATGTCGATGAATCCGGGCAGTGCGGTCAATCCCGACATATCAAATTCATCACTGCCGACGCAGTCAAAGCCAACAATTCTTTCACCGTCAACTGCGATACTTCCGTTTTGGATGAGTAAATCTTTATCTACATATTTCAGATTTTTTAATATCATAATACTGTTAAACCATGAGTCAACGCTCAAAAACCTTTCATTATACTGTTGTAATTATAACTGATTTGTTTCATAAAAACTACCCTTATTATGACTATTTTCAATCTTTTTAAATTTTTTTCAAAAAAGGCTTGACATTTTCTCACGAATAGTATATTATAATTCTCGCGTTACGGCACGATTCATTAGCTCAGTCGGCAGAGCACTTGACTTTTAATCAAGGTGTCCGGGGTTCGAATCCCCGATGGATCACCAGGTGAAACCACTTCTTCGGAAGTGGTTTTTTCAATGAAAATTTCAATACGGCAAGTGAAATAGCCAGTGTTGTGAATATGCGTATATAGAATAAAATAACTATAATCGAAAACTTTAGGGATGCTTGTCCTTGAAGTTTTTATTTATTTCTGTATGCGGATGAGATTGTTTATGTCGGTAAGCTTCAGTCCGCAGCACAAATTATTAACTTTTTGCAAAAGTAAGGAAAAAATACGGAAATCTCTATCGAAAAATTCAATATCAGAAAAATGTACATTCTTTTCTATAATATAATAAAGAAAATACGAAGAAAAGGTGGCAATATCTATGAAAAAAGTAATTTCAGTTTTGCTCGCTCTTGTGATGGTTTTGTCTTTGGCTGTTCCTGCAATGGCAGTTGTTGAAACTTTTACTGATGCGGGTATAAGAAAAAACATTCCTGTAATCAGAATTTCCGGTGACGGCGAACCGCTCTATAATAATGAAACAGGTGAGAAACTGTTGCATTATAAAGATTTACTCGGTGACCTTGGCGGTGACGATGATTCGGATAACAGTGAAATCTATAAGTCCATTGCTAATGTTCTTTTGCCATTTTTGGTTGAGGGCATTGCACAGGATAAGTGGGATAATTACTATAAGAATCTGCAAAAAGAAATCAGTGAACTATTCGGCGATACTTTACTTGATAAAAACGGAAATCCTGTTGATGGCACAGGTATTAGTGCTACCACAACAGCTCAGGTTCAATATGATAAGATTCATGACAAAAAAGACGGAAACGGCAACTATGGTCTTTTCGATTATTACTATAAATATGATTGGCGTCTTGATCCGATGGAAACGGCAGATGATTTTAACGATTACATAAAATCGATTAAGAAAGCAACAAATGCTGATAAAGTCGGTATCATGGCAAGTTGCCTCGGTTCGTCAATCACTATGGCATACATTGCAAAATACGGCACTGATGATATCACAGGTGTTACGATGGATGCACCTGTTGTTAACGGAGCAGAAATTCTCAGCGAAACAGTTAGCGGTAAATTCAAGATTGACGGAGAAGCAATCAATCGGTTTCTCATAGATTGCGACGGATACGGTCTTTTCGGTGTTGATGAACTTATCACTGCAACAATTGATCTTTTGACAAAGAGCGGGGCTGTCGGTGCTGTTACTGATGCAATCAAAGCAACCATTTATCAGAAGTTGGTTCATGGTGTAACATCTGCACTTTCACTTTCAACATTCTATACGTGGCCGAACTATTGGAGCGCAGTTTCTGCTGATGATTATCAGAACGCACTGGAATATGTTTTTGGACCTGAGGGTAGTGAAAAAAGAGAGGAATATGCAGGCCTTATCGCAAAACTTGATAACTATGATGTGAATGTACGCCAAAAATTACCTGAACTTTTTGCACAGATAAAAGAAGATGGCAAAAACCTTGGCTTGATTGCAAAATACGGAAGTCAGATTGCACCGGCTGTTGAATCGCGTGACGAAATCGGTGACCAGCTTGTGTCTGCAAAGAGCGCATCTCTCGGTGCAACAACGGCAAAAATATACGGTACTCTCAGTGAAGAATATATTGCAAACCGCATAGCCGAAGGTAAGGGTAAGTATATCTCTCCCGACAAACAGATTGACGCATCAACATGTCAGTTTCCCGATTATACATGGTTTGTTAAAGGTTCAACACATTCCGATTGGACAGGCGCTGAAAACAGATTGCTTTGGAGAATTGTAACAGCCGAAAAACAGATTACAATTGATGACACAGATTCAACTCAGTTCATGATTTGGGATAATGAAGCTAACAATATGTTCGTTATGACAGAGGAGAATTGCAATACATATTTCTGGGATCAAGATCAGACATATGATAAGCCTGAAACTCCGATTGAAAAACTCATTGCACTTATAAAATCTGCTATCAATTGGCTAAAACTTGTGTTTGAAAGAGTTTTCAGTAAATAAAACATAAATACATAATGGCTGCTGCATTGCGTTTGTGCTTTTGCAGCAGTTTTGTTAATTGTATATAAAAGTTTACTGAATCATCACACATAAAAAATCTATTTAAACATTGAAAAAATTCTGACGATGTGGTATGATTTTCAAGATAGAACCGCTGATAATCAGATGATTACAGTTAATAAACGATAATTAAATCAATGAAAGGATTGATTACAATGAAATATGTTGTTGTTCTTTATGACGGAATGGCAGATTATCCCGTTCCTGCGCTCGACGGAAAAACTCCGATGATGTGCGCGAAAAAGCCGAATTTTGATGCACTTGCACAAAAAAGTGAGGTTGGACTTGTTAAAACTGTTGCTGACGGACTCAAGCCGGGCAGTGACGTTGCAAACATGAGCGTTATGGGATTCGATCCCAAAAAGTATTACACCGGCCGTTCACCTCTTGAAGCTGTCAGCATTGGTGTTAAACTCGGCGATGATGATGTAACTCTCAGATGTAACCTTGTTACACTTTCCGATGAGCCAAACTATGAGGACAAAACCATGGTTGACTATTCGGCAGGCGATATTGGCACTGAAGAAGCAGCCGAAATTATCAAGTCAGTTCAAGAATTTTTTGGAAACGAAATCTATACCTATTACAGCGGTGTAAGCTATCGCCATTGCCTCGTTGTTCACGGTGGCACTACTGAACTCGGTACAATGACACCCCCGCATGACATCAGCGGCAGAGTTATTGGTTCACATCTTTCAACGAATGAGAACGCAAAACCGCTTATTGATATGATGAAGAGAAGTTATGATTTTCTCATGGAACATCCTGTTAACAAGGCAAGAATTGCACGCGGTGAGCGTCCCGCAAACTCAATTTGGCTTTGGGGTGAGGGCAGAAAGCCGGGTCTGCCGAAGTTTGAAGAACTTTACGGCAAGAAAGGTGCTGTTATTTCAGCTGTTGACCTTCTCAAAGGTATTGCAATCTGTGCAGGTATGGCAGCTCCCGATGTTGAGGGTGCAACAGGCTATATTGACACTAACTTTGTCGGCAAGGCAGAAGCTGCGATGAACGAACTTAAAAACGGTAAGGACTTTGCATACATCCACATTGAAGCACCCGATGAGTGTGGACACAGAAACGAGCCTGAAAACAAGGTTCGCGCAATTGAACTTATTGATGAGCAGGTGCTCCCAATCGTTCTTAGAGAACTTGAACAGTATGATGATTATAAAATTATGATTCTTCCCGACCATCCGACACCAATCGTTACCAAAACACACGCTCCGGATCCTGTTCCGTATATGATTTATCATAAGAACGCTGAGGTCAGCGGTGTTGACACGATCAATGAAGAAACCGCAAAAGCAACAGGAAACTTCATTGAACACGGTCCGTCAATTATGAATCATTTCTTGAATGACTGAACAGGTTAATTAGGAATTAGGAGTGAGGAATGAGGAGTTAGGAGTTGCGGTCGCGGGCAAGTTATCAGCAACTTTCAAATTCTCTCCCACGCAGGAAAATAACAAGTCAACGGTAAATTTCTTAAATTATATAATGATCCCATAGGAAGTCAGTATGTTCCTATGGGATTGTTTTCATTTACAATATTATAATTATAATAACAGTTATCTTACTTTGCGGACGAACAACTAAAAGATACATCGAAGTCTATTCGCGACCACCGTTCCTAACTCCTCATTCCTAATTATCTTACACTTCATCATTTCAGACAGTGATACAGGTATTCCATTTTTTCAATTTGCTGAGTCTGAACGAAAATGATTGATTCGAGAAGCGGTTTCAGTTCGCCGCAGATTTCAAATCTCAAAGCATTTTGCGACATTCTGACAGCGCCTTTGTGATGCGGAAGCATTTCGCAAATAAAGTTCAGATTTATGTTGTTGGTTTCCGGTGCACTTTCCATTTTTGCAAACATGGTTTTCGTGATATGTCTGTCTTTTCGCTCATAAAGGCTAAGACAATTTTCATTGTTTTGACATTCTGAACAACTGTCAAGTATACTTTGCATTTGCTCAATACCCTTAAGTTGACCGTCAATGATTTCATTTGCAAGGTACTGAAGCGGAATATATGTTGTAAATCTGAGTAAATTTCTGCACATTTCCACCGCTGCTTTGTGGTGAGGAATCATTTTCACAATGAAGTTATGTGAAATACTGTCTGTCATTTCTGCACATTCCATGTCATGAATCATGCATGACAATATCTCGTTATACTGCATAAGATAGTCGAGTGTGTTGTCGCTAAGTTGCATTGGCTGAACATTTTGCATTGTTTTATCGACCCTTTCGATATTATTCTGTTTCAGTCTATGAATAATATCGAAAAAGGGTTACGGGGTGCTTGCGCACGGCTAATATTGCGGGGAAGATAGTGCCTGTTGTAAATAATAGTCCGCAGAGAAGGCGAAGGCAGCTAAATTATGCTTCGCATAGCTAAATTGCTTACGCAACTAAATTTGACTGCGTCAAGCGAAATTGCTCACTGTGTTCGTAGCTATTTTGTAGTACCTTGTTTCAACTAAAACTTTACATTTTTAAGAAAATAAAACAGCAATACAACCAACTTAAAGATAGTGCAGACGGTTTGATTGTAAACTCCTTTCGTCAAAAATGCTGCGCATTTTCGCCACCTTCCTCTGAGAGGCAATGTTGTCAACTTAAGAGAGAACAGGTCATTTAATATCTTACAGTGTTATTCTCAATTTATATAATGATGCAGCTGTTAGTTTGTCCTCGTGCCGGACGGGCACTTACTTTTTCTTTTTCTAAGAAAAAGAACTAAGTAAGCAAAAAGAAAAAG
>JAMPDR010000038.1 GCA_023665555.1 Ruminococcus sp. | reverse complement strand
GATGTTGACAATACGGTCAAGCTCAGCCGGGAATTCGGGTTCGCATGAATAGTTGGCAAGAACATAGTAACCCTCTGTCTCATAGTTGATCGGGTAAGCGAGTCTGCGCTTACCCCATTCATCAACACTTTCGAGTGTGCCGTGAGCCTCGATGAGAGCCTTGAACTTTTCAACCAACGCAGTTACGTTTTCTTCACCGTTCTTAACGGAAAAAACTAACATGGTTTCGTAGTTAGACATATTTTGCACCTCCTTATGGACTTTGGCCCCGCTTTATACGGAGCAAGGATGTCGCACTGAATATTCTGCGACAATTAAGGATTATATCAGCTTTTACCAAATAAGTCAAGTACTTATCAGACAAAAAAAATTTCGGCTCGATTTCAACCGGGATATAAAGATTTATTCAATTTTTTGTGAATAAATTTTTAATCTATAGTTGACAAAACAACAATCGTATGCTAATATGTCCATAAGAAATTATGAAGGGAGGACGTACATAATGTTTATTCTTGACGAAATTCAGAAGATTTTCAACTCTCTTAACATTACAGTATTTGATAAGGTTTTCGAAGTTATTCGTGATTTCTTTAACCACTTTGAAGTTAAATAATTAATTGACTGTAATAGCAAATCGTCCGTCATTGCGACGGACGATTTGTTTCTTTCCGGATTTATTTAACAAATATTAAAACAAATTAAATTCGCATGGTAATAATATCAAAAAAACATGAACAAAAATATATAATATGTACAAAACATATTATAATTGTTAATAAATCTTGACTTTTCAGCTTATATATGTTAATATTATCATAGTACAAGTACTAAGGAGGTGTTCACAAATGAAAATTCTTGAGGATATCAAGTTTGCATTCAACAGAGTTGGAATCACAGCATTTGATAAGATTTTTGATGTTATCGCTGATTTCTTCCTTCATTTCGGCGTTAAATAATTTTCTTGTTAAAATAAGAGATCCGATGCAACTGCGTCGGATTTTTTATTTATGAGCCGATATGGACATTTGGCCTTAATCAATGTATAATATATCACAATAAAAGAAGCAAAAGGTTGATGAATAAATGAAAAAAATTTTATCCCTGATTATTTCAGCAGTGCTCATATGCTCCCTGTTCGGTTGTTCGTCAAATCAAAATTACGACATTGAGATTGACGGTATGGGCATTTCCGAAGGTGTTTATGCTTATTATCTTGATAAGGTCATGTCGTCGCCTAACTCATATTCAGTAAACAAAGATGATACAGAACAACTCAAAGCGAAGGCGCTGGAACTTTGCAAACAATGCGTTGCAACTGATAAGTTCATGAGTGAAAATAAAATTTCACTTGACCTCTATTTGAAAAGCGAAACTGCACAGACAACTGAAAGCATGTGGAGTCTGTTCGGTGAATACTACAAATCAATCGGGGTTGCTAAAAGTGACATCACAACAATCAACACTTATGAAAATCAAAAGGAAAAACTGGTTCAGTATTACTACGGGTCAAACGGTAAAAAGCCGGTTTCACAAGATGATTTGAAACAAAAATTCGTTGAACTGTATATCGGATTCAAAGGCTTTGAAGTACCGCTTACAAAAATAAATGCCAAAGGTGAAACCGTTGATATGACCGACAGTGAGAAAAAAGATGTTGAAACCCAGCTTCGCAAAATCGCAGATAAAATCAATGACGGTCAATCAATTGACGAGGCAAACAAACAGTATCAAAGCAAACAGGGACTCGTTGTCACAGAAGATTTAGACGTTATTTTAACAAAGAAAAATGACCCGATGTATGACGATGACTTTTTTGATAAACTTTCAACGATAAGTCATGACAGAGCCGCAATCGTAAAATCAGGCAAAAGCATATATGTTGTTCAGCGAGTGAAGATTGCATCCTCTGACGATGATGCATTTTCACAATACAGTACAGAGGTTCTGAAAACGATGAAAATGTCAGACGTTGAAAAACAAATCATTAAATGGGCAGAAAAACTCGAAGTAAATGTCAACGAAAAAGAAACCGCAAAAATTTACAATACGATTTCGTCGGTTAAATCAAATTAAAAAATGCGTATGGAGTTTTCTCTTCATACGCATTTTTATTTGTCAGTCTTTATCTGCGGATACTATCTTCAGCAGGCACAAATTCCCCCGCATCATTGCCGTACATTGCATTTAAATCTTCTCTTCCGTAAAATCAATCTCAACAATTTTTCTTTTCGGTTCAAGCTTTGTCAACTTAACTCCTGCCGCATTGAACATTCTTTTTGACGCTTTAACAAGCGGTGTGTCGGCATATTTATCTGAGATGTAAACAACTTCCTTTATGCCGCTTTGGATAATCGCCTTTGCACACTCATTGCACGGAAATAATGCGACATAGATTCTGCAACCGGCAAGGTTTGCGCCCGCATTGTTAAGAATCGCATTCAGTTCCGCATGGCAGACATACGGATACTTTGTGTTATATTCCTCGCCTTCGCGTTCCCAAGGAAACTCATCATCACTGCATCCAATCGGCAGTCCGTTATATCCCACCGACATGATTTTGTTGCGGTCGTTGACAATGCATGCACCGACCTGTGTGTTCGGGTCTTTACTTCTGTAGGATGAAAGCATAGCAATGCCCATGAAGTATTCGTCCCATGATAAATAGTCTGCTCTTTTTGCCATAAATGAACACTCCTTTTAATTTTAGGAAAATCTGATTCCCTTATTCAACACCTCTGTAATATAAACCTCTTGTGAACTCGCCTTTTACACCTTTGTGCTTACGATAGGCATCAAGAACTGAGTCAACGGTTGCTTTCTTTTCGCGTGTAAAATATAGCGTGATAAAATCCATGTTTTTGATTTCGCCCATTCTGTCACCCATGTAAATCGGTCTTGAATTAAGTATCTCACTACAGCCGAGATTGCACATTATCGGAAATTTGATTCCCATACGGTCAGTCAAATATCCGCGCTTTTTACATTTATCACAACTAACTGCATTTTTCATCGGGCAGTTTCGCGTAAGCATGAGCGGCAGTTTTCCGTATGCTATTATACCCCTGGGAACATCATAGCCAATGTTCTCCGCACGGCTAAGCGTCAGTTCAGGTGACAAGGTGATTGACTTTACACCTAAACGTTCAAGTTCAGCAACGGTAAGGCTGTTGAAAACGTTCATCGAGAATCCTGTGTGAATTTCCATGCTGTGTTTTTTTGCAAGTGCAACCGCATCAATGGTGTTGCAATATGCAATGTTGATTCCCATTTGTTTTGCACGTTCAAGCTGCTTTTCAACGTATCCAAAATTGCCGAAAATGCCGCGCGGTATCTCAATACCTACTCTCACACTCTGATTTTTAACACTTTCAACATACTTTTCCTCTATCTCCAATGGAAAATATAAGTTTTCCACATTGTCAAAATTATCCGGAATTTGTGACGCGTTTGAAAGTCTGATATGGAATTTCATCTCATCCGCAGCTTTGTGAGGCGGTATTTTTATATTCACATCTGTAAAGCGCTTCTGCTTTACAGATGATAAAGCTTTTTCAAGTTCTTCAAGTGCTTTTCGCCTGAGCGAATTAATCACACTCGCAGGCACAATCAAGCCTTCATCAAGGTCAACCTCAACATTTTTTGCATAAAACTTTGTGCCGCCGCATTTTGAAATTCTTTCAGTAAGACCTTCAACGGTACTTGGCTTGTTGACGGCCTTTTCCGGGATAAAATCTTCGCTTACAAAAACACTTTTTCCGTTTGCTGTTGCAGCAAGACACACATTTTCACCCTGTGCAACGGTCAGCAAAAAGTCAACTGCAATAACCGCTTGCTCTTTATCATAAAGATGAGAGAGCGATGACAAAACTTTATTAGATGCCGCCGTAACATCTTGCTTTGTTCTTGTACCAAACATATCAATGCCGCGTTTGTTTACATAGTAACCATCAGTGAATCCCGAACGAGAGAAAACAGCTTTAAGCGAATCGTTAATTTCAGGTCTGCTTTTTGATTCAAGTGAGGCTTTAACAGATGTAACGGCAGCCGCAACATATTCCGGACGCTTCATTCTGCCCTCAATTTTAAACGAGTCAACACCTATCTCCCTCAACTCGCCAATCTTATCGACAAGTGATAAATCTTTAAGGCTCAAATCATGTCCAGTGCCGCCCGGTGCAGAAAACGGAAGTCGGCACGGCTGCGCACACAGACCTCGGTTACCGCTTCGCCCACCGAGCATAGCGCTCAAATAGCACTGCCCGGATACGCTCATGCAAAGTGCGCCATGAACAAACGTTTCAAGCCGAATGTCCGTGCTCTTTCGTATATTTATAATTTCATCTTTAGTCAGTTCGCGCGGCAAAACAGCAGTTGTAAAGCCCCAGCCTTCAAGCAGCTTTATTCCGTCGGGTGTTTGAACAGACATCTGCGTGGATGCGTGACGTTCAGTTTCGGGAGCAGATTCTTTCACAAGTGCGGCAAGTCCGATATCTTGCAAAATAAGCACGTCTGCACCAAGCTGACAAACGTGCTTTATAGTTTCCTTAACCGCGGGAATTTCATCATCAGAAACAAGTGTGTTAAGTGTCACATGCACTTTTACATCCACACTGTGGCAATATTCAATCGCTTTTTTCAGTTCCTCAACAGTAAAATTTTCTGCATTTCTGCGTGCGTTAAAACCGGGCATCCCAAGATAAACGGCATCCGCTCCGCATCTTACCGCGGCAAGCACACATTCGAATGAACCTGCCGGTGCCAAAATTTCAGTTTTACCGCTCATTATTTCTTTCCGATTTGATCAAGAACCGATGAAAGCTGTGCTCTCAAACGTTCAATTTCAATGTTTGCATCTTCAAGATCTCTCTTAGCTTTTTCAGCTTCTCTTCTTGCCCAGTCAGCCTTGCTCTTTGCATTTGCGGCATCATCAAGATAATCCTTGATCTGCTCGCGAAGGTGATCGGCTGATGTGCTTGCCTTTTTATATTCATCAGCATATTCAAGAACGAGGAGAACAGCAGCCTGAGTTGTTGAAATTCTCGGATTCTCTTTCATTGTTTTTGCAAGAGCCATATCAACCTCTTTACCGAGTGCGGCAACATACTTCACGTCGTCCTCGGTAAGAATTGAATACTCAGCTCCGCCGATATTGAGTTTAACTTTATTTCTTTCCATGTGGATAAATCCATCCTTTCAATATTAATAAACATAAAAACAGTAAACTTATACATATTGATTATACAACATCAAATTGATATAATCAAGAAAAAATTTTTAACATCGACATATTTTAACATATTTTTCAAAATGCCTATCTAAATTTACGCAATCGTATTGTTTTTTCAAAGTGAATAATATATAATTTTAGCATAAAATTTGCGGCAGCTGAATCCAAGCGAAATTCCGAGCGTATCCCATCATATTCCGAGGTATTTCATTTATATTCAGCTGCCGTTACTTGTTAGGAGAAAACATTATGAAAAACGTTAGCAAAAGAACCATCATCATCTATTGTCTGCCGATGTTCGCGGTAGGCTTGTTCACAACTATGCTGAACAACTATCTCATTTATTTCTATCAGCCAACAGCTGCATCGGGACTACCGACACTCATCACTCAGGGATATGTTTTTGCCGGCATTTTAACAGTTATCGGCCTCATCAAAGCAGTCGGACATATCATTGACGCTGTTTCCGACCCTGTTGTTGCCGGCATCAGCGATAAAAGCAAAAACAAAAACGGCAGACGTATTCCGTTAATGAGGAAATTTGCAGTTCCGTTTGCACTCAGTGCACTGCTGATTTTCTGGTCACCGTCAACAAATGCACTTTTCAACGATATCTGGCTTGCCATATTCATTTGGGCATATTACATTTTCTATACATTATATATCATTCCGCACAGCGCACTTCTTCCCGAAATGGTAAAAGACGAGGGACGTCTTGTTGACTCTTACACATGGCACTCACTTTTCTTTGTTGTGGGCAGTATGCTCGGCTATGCAACAACGGCAATCGTTGCACTCATGAAAAAAGCAGGTCTTGAACCAATCATGGCATGGAGAATGACTTTCCTGTGTTTTACGGTGATTGGTGTAATTCTTCTGTTGCTTCCGACTATCGTTATCAAAGAAAAAGACTATGTAAGTTCAGTTCGTCCGACTGCGCCGCTTATGAAATCTCTCAAGCACGCATTTTCAAACAAGCATTTCCGTATAGTGACCCTCGGTCAGCTTTTCGAGGGAACAGGCATGAGTTTTTTCCAGGCTTGTATCATGTATTATATAACGGAACTTATGGGCATACCCGAAGAAAAATCAATCATCATTATGGCAACTTCCATTGTCGGCTCACTTGTGCTTTATCCGCTCATCAATAAGTGGTCGAAAAAATCAGGCAAAAAAGTTCCGATGATTGTCGGATGCATTGTGTTTGCGATTGCAGAATTTGTAATTTGCTTTGTTGATGTATTCCCGAAAGAATACGCAATGCCGACTGCAATTATTTTTGCATTGTTTGTATCACTGCCGTTCGCAGTTTTGAACATACTTCCCGGCTCAATGATGGCAGATGTTATCCGTTATGACACAGTTAAAACAGGCATCAACCAAGAAGGTACTTTTGCCGCCGCGAAAAGCTTTGTAACGAAACTCGGCACCTCAATCGCAACCATGATAGTACCGTCACTTGTTGTTATCGGCGCAGCAACAGGCCAAAGCGTCGGACAAAAAGGACTTCTTCTCACTGCAATTGTCGGTGGTATTTTCACACTTGTTGCAGTTGTAATTTACTTTATATATAATGAAAAGGAAATTCTCGGTACAATCCGAGGTGCAGCCAAGGAGGAACAAAAATGATTATCGCATGCGTAATACTCTGTGCTCTTATAATTTTCATTGCGGCACTCGCTATAATCACAGTCAACCATGAATCCAACTTCCGTAAACTCACCGATTCAAATCGTGAATACTCTGATGAACAGCTGAATTTTTATGCATCACGGCTTGCAAAAATGATACAGTGCAAAACAGTTTCAGTGAAGGACAGTTATGATGACACGGAATTTTCAAAACTGCGTGATACGGTAAAGGACCTATTCCCGCTGGTACATGAAAAGGCAGAAAAACTCACTTTCAGCAATGACTGCTGGATATATAAAATCGAAGGCAAAGACGCAAGCAGAAACATTATGCTGATGTCACATCATGACGTTGTTGCCGCTGACGGTAATTGGGATCATGAGCCGTTTTCCGCAGAAATCGCAGACGGAAAAATCTGGGGCAGAGGTACAGTTGACACAAAAACTCCGCTTTTTGCAGAATTTTCAGCACTTGAAGAACTTCTCGCCGAGGGATATGAACCGCCATGCAATGTTTGGATAGGCTCATCTCATAACGAAGAATTAGGCGGCGACGGTATACCAACCGCTTTGGAATATTTCCAAAAAGAGGGTATCACATTTGAAGTAATACTCGATGAAGGCGGCGCAGTAATAAATCCTCCGCTCGGCGGAATGAAGTGCGAAAAATGTGCCATGGTTGCCGTTCATGAAAAAGGCAGATACAAACTCAATTGTACCGCAACGGCAGGTAACGTTCACGCAGGACTGACCGCCGCAACAACAGCAACACCCGTTGAGCGGCTTGCAGGCTTTATCAATGATATCACCAAAAAAAATATCTTCATACGCAGACTCAATCCGCAGGTAAAGGCTATGTTCAGCCATCTTGCACCGTATTGCGGTTTCCCGATGAATGTTCTGTTTTCCAATCTGTGGCTGTTTGGCGGACTGTTGAAAAAAGTCATGCCGAAAATAAATGCTCAGGCAGGCGGCCTTATCGGTACGACCTGCACTGTCAACTCAATTGAGCACAGTGCCGACGGTAAAAGCTATACAGCAACTGTCATGCTCAGAAGTGTTGATGAAAGCGATATGCTCAGGGATATTGAGTCACTCAAAGTAGCTGCAAAAAAACACGGTATAGAAGTTATGATAGACAAATCGTCTGAATATCACGGTCCTGCCGATATAAGCAAACCTGCTTTTGACTATACAATGAAATGCATCGGAGAAGTTTTCCCGCAGTATCCCGCCTCACCATTCATACTTCCTGCCGGAACAGATGCCAGAACCTTAACTGATATTTGCCAATGCGTGCTTCGTTTTGCACCGATTCGCCTGAGTGAGCAACAGCTTGGCTCTGTACACTCAGAAAACGAAAACATTGATCTCACCGCTGTTATAGACGCAGTTGTGTTCTATAAGCGTTTTTTGGGTGAGTGTGGTATGATGTGATGTAAAGTTGACAAATCCTCTTTGCCATTCAAGCAAAGAGGATTTCAGCTTGTCGAAAAATTATTTTTTGACAAGCTGTGAGACTACCAAGAAAGGTGCAGAATGATGTTTTCTTCGCTTCGAAATATATACGATGGTACTGCGGGCATCGCAAGAGGACAGGCGAAAAAACGTCAAGTGCATAAGCTTCAGCGACACAGTATCGAACTGTGTCGCTGAATTGTTATATGAATTTATATTTGATTTTGCTATCTAATTTTTATTTCTTATGCTTATACACGTTCATGTGCCTTTATCGACAGTCTGAGGTACGGCAAATGATGCTGTACCTTTTTTGTTGGTACAATCAATAATAAAAAAACGGCAGCTGACACCTCAACCGCCGAATCATCAATCAAAAAATAATTTTTCTGAACAATCTCAAAATTGTTCTGTTAATACGATATAAAAGTGTTAACATTAATATTTCCCCCTAATATATAATACAATCTCTGATTGCGCTTATATTATATAACCTAAAAAGAAAATCGTCAAGCATCTTATGTAAAAAAGTTCCAAATCAACACATAGTTTTGCATGTCTTGATTTGACAAATTTCAGCAAAAATAACATTCTTATCTCGCGGTTACCTTTATACCGAATTTGAGGACATAACTGCTATCACATTTTTCCACGCGTTAATATTATAGTATCACAAATCAGCACCTTGTCAAATCAAGATGCTGATTTTATGTTTAATAAAATCAGCAAACACCCAAAATAAGGTTTACTCTGCGGAAGCATACTAACCAATAGTACAGCCTTCTCCGCATCATATTAGTACACAATGCTTAAACATAGTATTTCGCCTGAGCATTCCACAGTTCTGCATATTTGCCGTTACTTTTCAGAAGTTCATCATGTGAACCATATTCAACCAACTTTGCCTGATCGAACACGGCAATGCGGGTACAGAATGTGCATGATGAAAGACGATGTGAAATATAGATCGCTGTTTTATCCTGAACAAAACTGTTGAACCGGCTGTATATCTCGTTTTCGGCAATCGGGTCAAGTGCTGCTGTAGGCTCGTCAAGAATGACGATTGGTGCATCTTTGTAAAGCGCACGTGCAAGGGCAAGTTTTTGTGCCTCGCCGCCGGATATCTCTATGCCATCTTTCTCCAAATCCTTGTAAAGATAAGTTTCCTCTTTCTTATCCATTTTGAGAATACGTTCTTTAATATTCGCCTTATCAAGTGCATCAAAAAGCTTTCCTTTGTCGTATTCATAGTTGGATGTAACATTCTGTGCAACTGAAATTGAGAAAATTTTGAAATCCTGGAACACAACCGAATAAAGCTGTTCTATGCTCTTTTTTGTATAATCCTTGATATTCACTGAGTTTATCAGTATTTCACCCTCATCAACATCATAAAGTCTGCACAACAGCTTGATGAAAGTCGTCTTGCCGCTTCCGTTTCGTCCCACAACTGCGAGATTATCTCCGTTATGTATCTTTAGGTTGATGTTCTTTAAGGCAAAAGTTTCAGTTGACGGATATCTGAACGATACGTTCTTAAACTCAATCTCAAACTTATCTGTCAAATCAAGTTCTTTATCTCCGTAAGTCATTTCATCTTCAGTGTCCATAATTGCAAAGTAGTAACTTGCAAGCGGCAACATTTCCGCCGTTTTACCGAAGGTATTCGCCATTTGCATCACACCTGTGACTATTTGCATAAACGAGCCGCAATAAAGAACCAACGAGCCAACCGAGAACAAACCGAACAAACCCTTTGTTCCGATAAACAGATAAATTCCGAAAGCAAGCACCGAGCCTAATACAGCCACGATTGAACTTGACCTTGCAGTTCTCATGGAAACACTTTTCAAAAGTTTCTCGCCATCAGTTAAAAGTACATCAACTGCCGTATGGCGAATTATATCCTGCTCATTATAAAGCCGTATTTCCTTGCCTGTTTTATAGTCGGTGAACATATTTAGAAAATAGTAAAATATTCTGTCCAGTTTTGAATATTCATCGCCTGCGGCAAAATGATCTTTGTTAAGTCTTAATGCAATCAAAAGCATGATAATGCTCATTACTGCAATTGATGCAAAAATCGTAAGCAGGAAAATCGGCTTTTCAAAAAAGCTATCACCTGTTTTCTGAAATCCGATTTTAAACAGCGGAATCAACAAGATAACAGAAATCACAACAGTTATAAGTCCTGCAAGAAAGTCATAAAGCATCCATGAAAGCTGTGAAAACGCTGAATAAACTCTGTTTTGTGCTTCTGAATGTTTATGTATCAATTCCTTGAACTCACTGTCCTCCAACTTTTGATACTCTGTTTTGTATAACTTAGAAGAAATGTTTTCATCCTCTTTGTTACACATTTTATTTCGATACATTCCATACATATCGCTAAGATAGTTTTGCAAAAAGGCAAGAGCAAAGTTCAATCCAACGGCAAGCACGATCAATATAGCAAGGCTTTTCATATCAGCGCCGTCATTAAGTGCGTCAATAATTTTAGCAGAAAACCAGATATTGACGAACGGTTTTATTGCGGCGGCAAATGAACTGACGATATTGCTTGGAATCAGTCTTTTCTCAAGGCGGTGCATCTCTCTGAAAGATTTAAGCGTAAGTTTGAAATTATTCATAACGCACCCCCTGCTCTTTATAATAGTAGCTTTGGATTTGGTACATTTTATAATACTTGCCCTTTTTCGCCATAAGTTCTTCATGTGTTCCGCACTCTGCAATCTGTCCGTCACTTATAAAGAATATCCTGTTGCAAAAACGTGTTGACGAAAGTCGGTGAGAGATAAAGAACGATATTTTCTTATCTGTCATGTCATTGTATTTCAAATAAAGTTCATTTTCTGCAATCGGGTCGAGTGCTGCTGTCGGCTCATCCAGAATCAGCACAGGTGCATTTTTATATACCGCCTTTGCAAGCAGCAATTTTTGCTTTTCACCGCCGGAAAAATCAACAGCATCTTTGTAAACATCTTTAACCATAAAGGTGTTTTCCTTTTTATCAAGTGACTGTATCTTTTCGGCAATTCCGGCCTTTTCAAAGGCATCATACAGTCTTTCTTTGTCATAGGACTTTGTTACAGCGACGTTTTCAGCAATTGTCATCGGCAAAAATGAGTAATCCTGGAACACCGGTGCAAATAGATTGCAATAACTCTTTTTATCAATATCGCTTGCCTTTTTGCCGTTTATCAAAATATCACCGCTTGTTGCGTAATACAGTCCGCAAAGCAGCTTAACAACTGTGGTCTTACCTGCACCGTTTTCACCCACGATTGCAATATTTTCGCCCTTGTTGACCTTAAACGACATGTTTTTAATCGTATCTTTATCAGTTTCGGGATATGCAAAAGTAACATTTTTAAATTCAATTGAATCAATCTCTTCGGCAGAGAACTCATCTTTTCCGTTACTTTCAAAATTATCATCTGTTTCAACAAATTCACGAAATCTTTGACATTCTTTACAGCAATATTCCAAACCGCTATAGCAATAAACAAAATTGCAGATCCAATTTGAAAAACCTGTGATTATACCAAAATAAAAGACAAAATCCGCAACTGAAAGACTGCCTTTTGTAACAAGATAAACCAAATATGCATATGCAATAACTTCACGCAACATATTCAAAAGTGCTCTTGTTCCGCTCACGGCAATTGCCTGCTTGCTGTAGGTTGCAACGAGTTTTTCAAAATCATAAATAAATTGTGCTGTCACTGCGATAAATCTGTCGGCAAAGCCATAGATTTTAATATCCTTTGATGCGGAAAGATTCTTACTTTGCTCATAGAAATAATTCAGTTTTGCATAAATCTTATGTCTTTCATCGTGTGTGCCAAGCTTTTTTGTATTGAGATATTTCAGCAAAAAGAACTCAACAATACAGCTTGCAAAAATCAGAATAATAACACCGATATTGATCTTATAAATCAATGCAACTGAAGTGATAACTCCCACCGCGCTAACACAGGCAAAATTAAGCGTATCGAAAAAGTCTGCACTGCCGGAATAATAGCTTTTGTAAAACTCGGACGCTCTGCTGTTTTTCTCTCTGCCGCTCAGACTTTCAATATGCATGAAATCTGCATTCAGATTTTTATCAAAAGCCATCATCGCATATCGCATGCGAATAACCCTCGCACTGCCGTTAATAAGTTCCCGCATAAACGGATCGAGCCAAACCGTCACAACCAGAAGCAGACTGAGCAATGCAACTGTTGTCACCATCTTCCCGATTGATACACCCTCAGTGATACAATCGATCATCGCTTTGGGTATGTATGCCATCACAATCGGCTGAAACACCGTTGCAGGCACTCTGATGATAAAAAACAGCAAACTCTTTTTATCCCAATCAAGCCAGTTTTTTATCATGTACTTGAAATTCTCTTTCATCACTTCTCCTTTTTAATATTTAAAGTTTTCTTCGTATATTCGTGCCGACGCACTCTCAACCCATTTGTATACAACCCTTAAAACAGCTATCCATGTCAGACACAAGAACCATTCCCAGCCACAAAAGCAACACGGATACTTAATGAAAACGGAATGGTTAAGACATAGCAGCATTTCGGCATCTATCTTCACACGGCTAAAAAAGATGCCATAAAAAAACAAAAAGTGCGCCCAAATCAGACGCACCGAAAAATGCATCTCATTTGCTGCGACACAAATTAACCCAATTGTAGTAAAGATATAGTTAAATAGAGAATGCACTTTTGCTAAAGTGATTCTTTACTACAACGCTATTTAATTTATGTCGCAGGTTTAGACTAACACATTATTATGCAAAAGTCAATAAAGATTGAGTAATATTATTTTTTGTATCCATTCATTAGTATCTTGTATCTCTTAAAACTTTATATTGTACTGACGGCAAGGCTGTATCGATGCCTGCAAACATCTTCGGGTTACTACCTCAGCAAGCAATGTCATTTACTTAAGAACTATTGCCTATAATAATAATCTCGGTAGGGATGCTCACATTGGCAATGTTATCAACTAAAGGAATTATAAAGGTGTTATATCTATTTTTATAGTATTATTCTTGGATTTTAATGGGTTGCAGCTATCAGTTTGTCCTCATGCCGGACGGGCAATTACTTTTTCTTTGGTTAGAAAAAGTAATCAAAAAGAAACTCTGCGTACGCAAAAACAACGAAAAATCGTGAACGATTTTCCGCCGAATTTGCTATAGATAAATCAGCTACTAATCCTATTTCCTTAGGGCACCTTACTCTTTGAACGAATGCGTGGGTGGCTACAGATAGTTTGCACCCATAACCATACTAAGTGTCAAAGGCAGGGGCTTTATCGGCTGTCTTTTGTTCATAGTCTTATTAAAAAAATTTACTCATTAACTTGAGGAATTATCGCCGCATTAGAATAATTGCGTAGTCAGCACATTAACCTACTACGGGATTTATTTATTATTATAAGAAATTAAAAGTTACTGCCGTTTTTTACACGACCGCCGTCCCTCACTCCTAACTCCTCATTAATCTTCCTCTGCGGCAAAAATCATCTTCCGCGCACAACTTTCCCCGCATACTTTTTCACTATCCCTATTACTTCTTACCTAAAAAAACTCCCCTGCCGAAGCAGAGGAGTTTTTGTTATCAGTCTTTTCTGTATTTTTCAACAGCAGTTTTATAAAGGTCGTTTCCTTCGCTGTCCATAACAACGATTGCGGGAAGTTCTTCAACAACAAGTCTGCGGATTGCTTCAGGGCCAAGGTCATCGTAAGCGACAACTTCAGCTTCTTTAATGCAGTGTGAAAGCAATGCTCCAGCACCGCCTACTGCTGCAAAATAAACTGCACCGTTTCTGACAACTGCATCGTGAACTTCCTGAGTTCTTTTGCCTTTTCCAATCATTCCGCGAAGTCCGAGGTCAAGGAGAGTCGGAGCATACGGGTCCATTCTGCCTGAGGTTGTCGGACCTGCTGAACCAATGGGTCTGCCCTCTCTTGCAGGCGAAGGTCCCATGTAATAAACAACATTGCCTTCCATACTGATGGGAAGTTCTTCACCGTTTGCAAGTGCGTCACTCATTCTTTTGTGAGCAGCGTCACGTGCTGAATAAATCGTGCCGGTAAGATAAACATAATCGCCGACCTTAAGGCTCTTCGCGTCCTCTTTGCTCAAAGGTACTTTAACAATATTTTTGCTCATCTTTGTCACCTCAAATCTCTCTTACTGCATGTCTGTTAACATGACAGCAAATATTGATTGCAACGGGAAGTCCTGCAATATGAGTTGCATATGTGTTGATGTTAACAGCAAGTGCTGTTGTTCTTCCGCCAAGTCCGCCCGGACCGATACCTGTGTTGTTGATTTTTTCAAGCATTTCTGCCTCAAGTTCAGCAACATAAGGAATATCTGAATGAACGGAAATATCTCTTGTCAATGCTTTCTTTGCAAGGTATGCGCACTTTTCGAATGTGCCGCCGATACCTACACCGACAACCATCGGAGGACAAGCGTTCGGACCTGCATCTTTAACTGCGGTGAGAATTGCTTCTTTAACACCTTCAATGCCATCAGCCGGTGTGAGCATGAAAATTCTGCTCTTGTTTTCACTGCCGAAACCTTTCGGAGAAACAGTGATTTTAACTTTGTCACCGGGAACAATTTCAGTATGAAGAATTGCAGGTGTGTTATCCTTTGTGTTAACTCGAAGAATCGGGTCGCCAACAACTGATTTACGAAGGAAACCGTCAACATAACCGCGTCTTACGCCTTCGTTAACAGCGTCAACAACGTTGCCGCCGACAAAGTGAACATCCTGACCGATTTCAAGGAAAACAACGGCCATACCTGTATCCTGACAGATGGGGATCATTTCCTTACCTGCAATGTCAAGGTTTTCACTGAGTGAACCAAGAACCTGCTTGCCGAGATCCGATTCTTCTGTTGCAGCTGCCTTTTCAAGGGCTGCACACATGTCGGGTGAAAGGTAATGAGTTGCCTCAATACACATATCTTTGATATTATCAGTTAAGAGTTTAACATCTATATCTCTTACCATGGGGAATCTACCTCCTATTATATCTATTATCAGCCGAGAAGCGTACAGATAAGCTGTGACGCAACAACAACTGCAATAAGTGCGATCGGATATGTTGCTGCATATGCCGATGCAACGTCGTTTGTGCCTGCAACACTAATGAGTGTGCCAAGTGCAGGTGTACTTGTCATACCGCCGGTAATTGAACCGAGGTTGTTGAGAAGGCTGAGCTTAAGCACATATTTTGCAAACAAGAAGCCGATTACCATCGGGATAATTGTCATGAGAACACCGTATACAAAATATATTGGTTGGAAATATTCAATGAATTTTGCGCCGCCGGCGACACCTGCGCCGATGAGAAACAGCATAAGACCATATTCTCTGAATACTTCAAGGACGTTTCTTTCAACCTTAAGGCTCATTTTGCCAACATGGCCAAGGTGACCGAAAATAAGTGAAACAATAAGTGTTCCGCCTGTTGTGGTCAGTGAGAATGTTGTTCCTGAAAATCCCTTTGAAGAAAGAGGAATTTTGATTGCGCCGACAATAATACCAATGAGTGCTGCAAGGAAGAACGGCATAAGACCGAAGTGGTCCATTTCAAGGAATCTGCGCTGTTTCGGTTCTTTTTTAACAGGGTCTGTTGCAGAAATTTTGATTATCTTTCTTTCTTCTTCCATATTTGCTTTGGTAAGTTTCGGAATAAGCTGAACAAAAAGAACAACGCCGATAACACCAAACAGATATGCAATACCGTGACCGACAGTAACTACGTCCTCATACTGTGCCGCAACAGTCGCCTTTGCCGCCGAGAAAGCAGGTGTACTTGTCAATGAGCCTGAAAGAAGTCCTACAAGCATTGCAACAAATTCTTTCGGGTCGTCTTCCAAACCTCTTCCGGCAAAGAAACAAGCCACACATGTGCCTGCACCGGCAAGGATGATTACAAGACCGAGAAGTATGTATGATTTATAGTTTTGCTTAAGATTTTTGAAGAAACTCGGTCCGGCAATGAAACCAACTGAGGTAACAAAAAGGATAAGACCGATATTTTCAACAATTTTCAATGCATTTGTGCTGTAACTCATTGCTTCACCTGCAACGGTTTGAACAAGTGTACTTTCAATAATCTTTGAAAGCAGTGCACCGTAAAAAAGAGCAACAATGAAAACACCTGCTGTGCCGAGGCTTACACCCTTGATCGTAATACGACCCAGGGCATAACCTAAAGCGGCGATGATTGCAATTGAAAACATCAGGAACGTAATACCTGTAATAGATATCGCTCCGCCTAAAATAGTCATTATGAAATTCCTCCGATTTTAAACTTTTCTTGTGTAATCCGGAAGGAGTTTCGGAGATACGCAGTCACTTTCAACACCTGCTGCATCAAGCTCTTTCTGGAAAGCATCAACATGGCTGAGTGTAAGTTCGCCTACTGTTGTGTTCTTTGCAGCTGCAGCTGCGTTTTGACCTGCATTGCGTCCAAATACAATGATATCAAGAAGTGAGTTACCCATAAGGCGGTTTCTGCCGTGGATTCCTCCAACTGCCTCACCTGCAACAAACAGGTTTTCAACGTCTGTCATGCCGTTAACCGAAATCTTAAGTCCGCCGTTCTGATAATGAAGTGTCGGATAAACAAGAATCGGTTCTTTTCTCATGTCAATACCATACTGGAGATACATGCGAAGCATTGCAGGGATTCTCTTTTCGATTGTGCCTTCACCATGAATCATTTCGATCATCGGAGTGTCAAGCCAAACACCAAATCCGCCGCCCGGAGTCGGGATACCTTTTCCTCTTGTTGTACACTCACGAATGATTGAAGATGCCGTTACGTCGCGTGTTTCAAGCGGATTCATAAATGCCTCACCGTCAACGTTAACAAGCAAAGCACCGATTGAACGTACCTTTTCAGTAACAAGTGCACCGAAAATCTGTGACGGGAAAGCAACACCTGTGGGATGATACTGAATTGTATCGGCATAAAGAAGTTCAGCACCTGCTCTATAACCGATAACAAGACCGTCAGCTGTTGCACCGTAATGGTTTGATGTCGGGAATCCTTGATAGTGAAGTCTTCCTGCACCGCCTGTTGCGATTACAACTGTTTTTGCCTTAGCAACAAGAAGTTCTCCGGTTTCCATGTTCTGCAAAACAGCGCCGCCGATTTTACCGTCTGTATCTTTGATAAGTTCAATTGCTGAAGTGTAGTCAACAACGGGGATTCCGAGATTCCAAACTTCATCGCGGAGAACACGCATGATTTCAGCACCCGAATAGTCCTTACAAGCATGCATTCTCTTTCTTGATGTACCGCCTCCGTGGGTGGTAACCATTGTGCCATCCTCTTCTTTGTCGAACATAACGCCGAGTTCGTTGAGCCATTTGATTGCGATAGGTGCATCACAAACAAGCTTTTTGAGAAGTTCGGGCTTATTAGCAAAGTGTCCGCCGCCGAGAGCATCGAGGTAGTGAGTTGCAGGAGAATCGTTCTCCTTGTCAGCAGCCTGGATACCGCCCTCAGCCATCATTGTGTTAGCATCGCCGATACGAAGCTTTGTTACGATCATTGTATTTGCGCCTGCGTTGTGAGCCTCGATTGCAGCAGATGAACCTGCTCCACCGCCGCCGATAACGAGAACGTCAACATCATAATCGGGGTTTGAAAGATCAATATCAGCGCCGAGAACACGGCTCTTACCCTCAAGAAGATGACGAAGTTCAGCAGGAACTTTTTCGCCCTTATTAGGACCTACGTTAAGTGTTTCAAAACCTGCATCTTTATAGTCCGGATGATATTCCTTTAGAAGGGCATCCTTTTCGTCAGCAGTCATCTTGCGAAGTTCCATACCGATTCTGGCACTTCTTGTTGCTTCAACCTTTTTTATTGAAGCACGCATTTCTTCAGTCAACATTTTTAATTCCCTCCTTATTTCTCAATTTCTCTTGTGTTATAAAGTTCCTTGAGTTCTTCGATCGGCTTTTGCATAACCTGCTCAATAAGCTGCTCATGCTCACCCTTTACGATCTCATCAACCCTCTTTGTCAAATGCTTTGACTCAGGAGCAATATATTTACCTGTAAGACGTCTTGCAAGAACTGCAACCTGAGGATGAGTGATTCCTGCCGGACATCTTGATGTGCAAATTCCGCATGCAACGCAGTCAAATGATGCATCTGCGCACTTCTTATATTCGCCGCGCTGTGCATATGCAATGTACTGCATTACCGGAAGGCTCTGCGGACATGCTTTTGTGCATGCATTACAGCCGATACAACTGTAAATTTCAGGATAAAGTTCCATCATAATCTGCTCTGACGGAGTAACTCCGTTGATGTCATACTCAGCTTTCTTTGTGGGGAAGAACGGAAGAGATGCGATATACATACCCTCCTGAACCTGAGTCTGACAAGCAAGACCTGTTTTGATATCAAACTCGCCTTTGATTCTGTAAATTGTGGCACAGGCACCGCAGAAACCGTTACGACAGCCGCAACCTCTGACATATTTATAGCCTGCATATTCAGTTGCAGTCATAATTGTAAGACTTGCAGGAACTGAATATTTTTTACCCATTATATAGATATTTACCATTTGTTCCATTTTCAACACCTCCGATTAATATTCATTCGGCAATTCGTCAATTTCATCGCAACGGAAAACAGGGCCGTCTTTGCAAACGTACTTGCTGCCGATGTTGCATCTTCCGCATTTGCCGATTCCGCATTTCATTTTAAGCTCAAGTGTTGTGTAAACCTGAGTTTTGTCAAATCCCATTTCGATAAGACCGGCAAGAACGAACTTAATCATAATCGGCGGTCCGCAGAGAACTGCAATTTTGTTTGCGTCGGGTTCAAAGCCAATTTCTTTAAGATAATTCGGAACAAAGCCTACATGACCGTCCCAACCCTCCTGGGGTCTGTCGATTGTGAGATAAACATTGATACCGTCCTCTTTTGACCATTCATTGATGATTTCATCATAGTCAACAAGGTCATCGGCACTTCTTGAACCGTAAAGGATATCAATTTTGCCGTAGTTCTCACGGTTAGCTCTTACATAGTTGATTACCGAGTGAAGCGGAGCAAGACCAATACCGCCTGCAATGAAAAGAAGATCCTTGCCTTTAAACTCTGTATCAACCGGAAACGGTCTGCCGAAAGGTCCTCTGATACCGATTTCCTGACCGGGTTCCATGCCGTGAAGATATTCAGTGAGAAGTCCGCATCTTTTGATGCTGAAATCTTTATATGCGGTTTCTGTCGGTGAAGATGTGATTGAGAACATAGCCTCACCAACACCGGGAATTGTGAGCATTGCGCACTGACCGGGTTGATGATCAAAGCAGTTTGTGCCGTCTTTGCCAACAACTCTGAATGTCTTTACATCCGGTGTTTCGGTTCTGATTTCGGTGACAACTGCCTCAATCGGCACGAGCTTATCACCTGATGAACATGAACAACTCATTTATTGTCACCTCCGAAAGTTTTGATTACTTTTGCAATATTCATTGAGATTGGGCATTTGCTTACACATCTGCCGCAACCTACACATGAAAATTCGCCGTCATTGTTTGCAGGGAAATATACAAGTTTATGCATAAATCTCTGTCTGAAACGCTGAAGCTGAGTAGGTCTGTTTGTTCCGTGAGCACACATTGTGAAATCACTGAACATACATGAGTCCCAGCAGCGATATCTCCTAACACCGTGACCGCTGTCGTAGTCACGAACATCATAGCACTGACATGTCGGGCATACAAAAGTGCATGCACCGCATCCAAGACAAGCCTGACTGAGTTCTGCCCATTCGGGAGCATCAAACTTTTCTTCCGTCTTATCGCCGCCCCAACCTTCAAGTGAAAGTGAGTTAAGCGGAAGCTGCTTTGTGATTTCGTTGATTTTTGCCTTTTCGCCGTCAACTTCACTGCTGTCGCACGAAGTAAGAAGTTCTGCAAATTCTTCAGTGAAAGCCGTACCTTTTTCAGTAAGCGGTTCCCAATAGAGTTTGTCACCTACAAACCATGTCTGAATGTCAGCACCGGGATTTGACGGATCAATTCCGAACACACCGCAAAAACATGTTTCTTCGGGAGCAGAACAAGCTGTTGTGATTACAACACCGTTCTCACGTCTTGCCTTATAGAAACTGTCGGCAGGTTCTGAAAGAAATACGCTGTCAAGTATGCTGAAACTTTTTGCATCGCATGCTCTTACACCGAAAAGCACAGTTCTTTCACTCGGAAGTTCGTTCACATCAACTGTAATCTTCTTACCATCTTTCTTGAACGAAACGATGTTTTCGGTCTGTGGGAAGAAGAGGTCTTTGGCAGATTTAACTGTTTTAAGAGCATCTTCACAATATTCAAGTCCGTTCTCCCATTTATAGAAGTTGACCTGATCTGCCTTTTTAATAGGCATATAAACAGAAGAGGACTGAGAAACTTTTTCAAATAAACCGTTAAGGTTTGCTTTTTCAATGAAATACATTATCAGTTGTTCCCCCTCTCATGAACGATTGAAGGCTCTGCATCATCAAAAGTAAAGTTTACGAGCGGTGCCCTTGAGCCTGCTTCTTCGCCTGCCTGATAATCACCGTAAAGTTCGTCAATATCCTTGATGAACTTTCTGTTGAGCAAGTGGAGAGGAATACCCTGCGGACAAACTCTTGAACATTCACCGCAGTCTGTACATCTTCCTGCAACATGGAATGCTCTGATGATGTGGAACATCTTTTCTTCAAAGGTATCTGCGTTTGCTTTGCTTGCCGCACCCGAAACAGGGTTATCGAAAACACACTTCATGCAACTGCAAGCGGGGCATACATTTCTGCATGCATTGCATCTGATGCACTTTGAAAGTTCTGCGTTCCAGAAAGCGAATCTTTCTTCGCTTGTCATATTTTCAAGTTCGGTAACAAGTGCAAAACGGTCTGCTCTTTCCTGCTCGGTTTCAGGTTCGGGATCGATAACTTCATCGAATACCTTGTGTTCCTTACCTTTGCAGCAAAGGCATTTTTCAAGCATCGCATCCTTACGGCTGCAAGTCTTATCACCATAGATTGTTTTGATGTCAAGCTCATCACCGTTGTCAATGACTTTGGTAACACCCTTGATACCCATTGCTTTGATTTTTTCAATGTCGAGCATGCCTTTGCAACCAACACCGATAACATAGATCTTATCTCTATCGATTCTGTGCTCTGTGAGAAGCTGATTAAAGCTATAACTGTCACAGGGCTTGAGCAAAACAAGAATTTTGCCCTCAGTCAGTTCCTTGCATGCATTGATGAGATATTTACTCAAGTTTGCGCCGCAGAAACTGCCGTAAACAAGGTTCTCCGTTTCCTCTGCTGTTGCGAAGAAATCCGGAGTAACATCATAGAAGAAATCGCCTGTTGTCCAGCCGAGGACTTTTGTAACAGTGCCGTCTGCAAGAAGTTCAGCGACTCTTTTCTTAATTAATCCTGCTGTTTTTTGCATCTTAAATCTCCCAACTTTACATTCTCGCCAAGTTCATGAATCGTTTTTGCGAAATCGTTCATAACGATTGAGAACTTTTGACCTTCGGCTGCGGAAACCCACTCAACTCTTGTTCTTGCTCTGTCAATTCCGAGGAAGTCAAGCATACTGAACAAAAGTGTCATTCTTCTTCTTGCGTAATAGTTGCCTGTGCTGTAATGGCAGTCACCGGGGTGACAGCCGCACATGATAACACCATCTGCTCCTCTTTCGAAAGCTTTGAGAATGAACATCGGGTTAACACGGCATGAGCACGGAACTCTGATAATTTTTACCTCTGCGGGGTATGACAGACGGCTTGTACCTGCAAGGTCTGCGCCCGCATAGCTGCACCAGTTGCAGCAAAATGCAACGATCAGAGGCTTGAATTCTTTTGCTTCGTTTGTGTTTTCACTTACTTGCATATTGCATCTACCTCCGCCATAATTTGTCTGTTGCTGAATCCCTTAAGATCCATTGCGCCTGACGGACATGCTACTGTACATGCACCGCAGCCCTGGCAAAGAGCAGAATTAACGCGGGCAATTCGGCGCACTTCTCTCTTACCGTGGTCATTAACTTCTTTATCGATATAGTCAATAGCACCGTAGGGACAAACTCTTTCACATGATGAACATCCGTTACACATAAGTTCATTCGGTGAAGCTGTGCATGGGTTGGTAACAAGCTTATCTTTTGCAAGCAATCCGATAACCTTAACTGCTGCTGCACCTGCCTGTGAAACTGTTTCAGGGATATCCTTCGGACCCTGACATACACCTGAAAGGAACACACCTGCTGTCGGACTTTCAACCGGACGAAGTTTCGGGTGAGCCTCTGTCAGGAAGTTGTTTGTGTCAATGCTTGCTGTGAGCATTGTTGCAATATCCTTAACACCGCTGCTCGGTTCAATTGCCGCAGCAAGAACAACCATATCGGTGTCAAGCATAATTCTTCTGTTTGCAAGAAGGTCAACTGCCTGAACTGTCAAGCGGCCTTCTTCATTTTCCCAAACCTTGCCAACCATACCTTTAATATAGTCAACATTATACTGTTCAACGGCTCTTCTGTAGAATTCATCGAAGTTCTTACCGGGAGTACGAACATCAATATAGAAAACGTGAACATTAACATCCGGATATTTTTCTCTGATAAGCATCGCGTGCTTAGCGGTATACATACAGCAAATCTTTGAACAATATGTCTTACCTCTGCATGTGTTATCACGTGAACCTACACACTGAACAAACACGATATCCTTCGGATGCTCTTTGTTCGACATACGAAGAAGAGTTCCCTTTGTGGGGCCTGCTGCATTCATGATTCTTTCAAGTTCAAGTGATGTGATAACATCGGGATGCTTTGTATACTGGAATTCATCGAACTTTGTTACATCTGAAATCTGGAAACCTGTTGCAACAACGATTGCACCGTATTTCTGTTCGATGTATTCATCCTGCTGATCAAAGTTGATTGCGCCAGCGGAGCAAACCTTTTGGCAAAGTCCACATTTGCCTGTTTTGAAGTGAAGGCATCTTGTGCTGTCGATAACAGCAACATTTGGAACTGCCTGAGCAAACGGAATATAAACTGCTCCTCTGTTATCAAGGTTACAGTTAAATTCGTTGCCGCCCTTTCTTGACGGGCACTTGGTTGTGCATACTGCGCAGCCTGTGCACTTTGTTTCATCAATGAAACGAGCTTTCTTTTTGATCTTAACGCTGAAATTACCAACAAATCCCTTAACTTCTTCAACCTCACTGTAGGTATAAAGATTGATATTCGGATGCTGAGCAGCCTCAACCATTTTCGGTGTGAGGATACAAGCAGCACAGTCAAGGGTCGGGAAAGTCTTATCAAGCTGAGCCATCTTGCCGCCGATTGTTGCTGATCTTTCAACAATATCAACGGGATAGCCTGCGTCTGCAATATCAATAGCAGACTGAATACCTGCGATGCCGCCGCCGATGATAAGTGCACGCTTTGTAACAGCACTTTCACCAGGCTGGAGCGGTGCGTTAAGGTTAACCTTTGCAATCGCAGCTCTTGCAAGGATAACAGCTTTTTCAGTTGCCTCCTGCTTATCTTTGTGAATCCATGAGCAATGCTCACGAATGTTTGCGATTTCAACCATGTACGGGTTCAGACCCGCTTTTTCGGCTGTCTTTCTGAACGTTGCCTCGTGCATTCTCGGTGAGCATGAGCAAACAACAACACCTGTCAGTTTATGCTCTTCAATAGCATTTTTGATCAGGCTCTGTCCTGCTTCTGAACACATGTATTGGTAATTCTGCGCAAAGCAAACGCCGGGTTCGTTCTTGACTGCTTCAACAACTGCATCAACGTCAACCGTTGCAGCAATGTTGCTGCCGCACCAACAAACAAAAACTCCGATTCTCTGCAATTTGAACACTCCTTTTACTGTGGATTATTTACGGTACTTCCTATATGCTGCGGCAATTGCCTGCTGCGGAAGTTCGGGATCGAGTTTGCCGGGGATTTCATCGGGTGAAAGGTAATTGACACCTTTCTGTCTGATAACGCTGACCCTTACAGCTTCAATAAGCTTTGCAGGCTCAACACTTCTCGGACATCTTTCAACGCAAGCAAAGCATGAAAGACATTTCCAAAGGGTCTTGGATTCAAGAAGTTCATCGATTCTTCCCTCAACAACCATTGACGCAAACTGATGCGGATGAATATCCATCTCTTCGAAAGCCGGGCATGTTGCTGAACATTTGCCGCACTTCATGCACTGTCTTGGATTGATACCGCTGATTGCGATGATATCCTCGCTCATTTCTTTTCCTGTTTTGAGCATTTCTTCACACCCCTTTATTTCACACCGAGAGCTTCTGCAAGCAACTCAGTAAAGTAGTAGATGGGTAAGCTGCCATCGCTGTTTTCCTTCAGATTATAAAGGCACAACGGGCATGCGGTGATGATTTCCTCAGCGCCTTTGAGTTTTGCCGATGAAACAACCTTGTTTGCCATTTTTGAAGCAAGGCTCTTATCGTTCATCGTCATGTAACCGCCGCAACATTCATTTCTGAATGCATAAACAACTGGTTCAGCGCCGATAGCTTTGATGAAATCCTCCATAATGGTCGGATTTTCAGGATCATCAAACTGCATTTCCTTGTTGGGACGAAGAAGCATACAACCATAATAAGCGGCTATCTTCCTGCCCTTAAGCGGGTTAACAACTTTTTTCTTCAGTTCATCAAAGCCTATTTTATCGCGAAGCATCTCAAGGTAATGAATAACCTCTGTTTCGCCGTTATAAGGCTCATCGAGTCCAAGATAGTTGTTTACTTTCTTTGCAATGTCCTCTTTTGTCTGCATATCGTTGTTAACGCGTTTAATTACGTGATGACAAGCTGAGCAAAGAGTAACAAGCGGCTGAGCTTTCGCTTTTGCACTTGCAAGTGCCCTGACAGCGGAAAGCTTTGTTGCAATTTCATCCGATGCAAGCGGATAAACTGCTCCGCAGCACTGCCAATCGGGTAATTCTTCCAAAGTTACGCCGAGGGCTTGAGCCGCATTTCTGCCATAAGAGTCAAGGTCTTTGGCTTTGGTTTTTAAGGTACATCCCGGATAATAACTATAAGTCATGATTTCTGCCCAAGTTAAAGGGGCATACCCTCCTTTTCTTTGGATTTGCGAACACGCGTGCCCAAAACGGGCATACATATTCATTGTATTATCTTATAAATTTTATACTTATTTCGACAAATTGACAATGTCTTTTGTCATGTAATTATTGCATAGCTTTATGCTGATACAAGCATAATATAATTCATAGTTTTTCGCTGTGATTTTTTCATAGAATAATAAAAGACGCGATAAACTCTCCTATTACAGCTTTCTCTGTTCTCAGTCCAAGCCTTTATATAATAATGAAATGAAATCCAATCAAAAAATATTACCGATAATTACCAATGCGTTTATCAATTTTTAGATAAAGATTCAAATGGTTGCAAACAGCATATGTTGAAGTAATAGGTAATATGGAATAGTGAAGAAGTATGGTCGCGGGTAAAGCAGTAACATATTTTAATTTGCATCCGCGAAATGATGTAACTGTTAATTTATAGATTTTTATTTTAATACTGTTTTAAATCGTTACTTTTCTCCGCGGACGAAAACTCCATATTGTAACAATTTCATTCGCGACCGCACTGAAAATTGTCAAGAATTATGGACAGAAAAAAGAGTGAAAAAATTTGT
>JAMPDR010000037.1 GCA_023665555.1 Ruminococcus sp. | reverse complement strand
TCATCTTGCACTACCTGTTTACTATCATACTACACTGCACAGCTTGCTGCGTCCGTTGACGGATTTAAAAATTTTGTATATCCTATATTTATACAATATATTTTTGTTGGTGCTGTCTTGGTCGACCACGTGGGGTCGACCCTACGGATAGATATTTAATTATAGCTGTGTGCAAATCGGCAAGATTCCACGGACGCAGCAAGCGGCGTCCCTACAAAATCAGCTATTCTCGCAGTGAATAATTTAGCTTGCGTAAGCAATTCTACCTGTTCACGCAGTGAACTATTTCGCTATGCGTAAGCAAATTTAGCTGCGAATCCCCCTCTGCGGACTAAATCTTACCTATAGCACAATCTAACCCGCAATATGAGCCGTACGCAAGTACAAATATATTTTTGCCCTTTTTAACATTTTTGTTGCAATTTTGGTGCGTTGTATAGTATAATTATAACAATGAAATCTTTAGATTTTAAAATATTACTTTAACGGAGGAAAACATTATGCCACTTTCAAAGCAGGAATGGCTTGCCCTTGAAAAAAAGGCTTATGATCTGCGTAAGCTTTGCCTTCAAACAACAGCATGGGCAGGCAGCGGTCATATCGGCGGCGGTATGAGCGTTATGGATCTTCTCACTGTTCTCTATCACAAATACCTCAACATTAAGGTCGATGAACCTCAGTGGGAGGACAGAGATAGATTTATTCTTTCAAAAGGACATGCAGCAGTTGCTTATGCTCCTGTTCTTTGCGATAAGGGATTCAACGATCCCGAACAGCTTAAAACTTTCAACCTCAGCGGTTCAAAAATGGGTATGCACCTTGACTCTAACAAAGTTGTCGGTGTTGATGCATCAACAGGCTCACTTGGCCACGGTGTATCAATTGCAGCAGGAACGGCACTCGCCGCAAGAGTTCTCGGCAAAAACTATCTTACATATGTTGTAACAGGTGACGGCGAACTCGGCGAAGGCTCAAACTGGGAAGGCTTCATGACAATCAACCATTATCAGTGCTCAAACTGCATTGTTTTTGTTGACCGTAACCATTGCATGATTGACGGACCGACAGAGGATGTTATGAAACTTGAACCGCTCGCAGATAAGTTCACTGCTTTCGGATTTAACACAATCGTTGTTGACGGCAATAATATTGGTGAACTTTGCGGTGCAATCGACGTTGCAGTCGAACGCTCAAAAGAGCCGTGTGCTCCCACATGCATCATCATGGACACCAAAAAGGGCGCAGGAATCAAATCAATTGCAGGCGACTATCTGTGGCACTACGGCGGAATCGACGATGCTTTGTTTGAAAAATTCAACAAAGACCTTGACGAGGACTATGCTGAACGTGTTGCTCGTGCAGAAAAGGAGGGCAAATAATTATGGCAGGCGGATTTGTTTATACTTCAATCGACCAAACATCGCTTTCAACAGCTGAAATTTATGGTAAGACTCTTGCTGATATTATTATCAATGACCCCAAGGTTGTTGCAATCACAGCCGACCTTGCAAAGTCAACAAAACTCGGCGAAGTGCTTAAGGTTTGCCCCGAAAGAGTTTTCAATGTCGGTATCGCTGAGCAGGATATGTTCGGTGTTGCAGCAGGTATGGCAAGGGCAGGACTTACTCCGTTCCTTTCAGGTTTCTCAGCTTTCACATCAATGAGAGCATGTGACCAGCTTCACACTGATATCTGCTATCAGAACGTTAACGCAAAAATCATTGCTACTCATGCAGGAACATCTTTCGGTCAGGCAGGCTCAACTCACCATGCCATCACCGACCTTGCAATCACAAGAGCAATGCCGAATCTTACTGTTATTGTTCCGGCTGACGGACTTGAAACAGCCAACGCAGTTAAGGCTGCATATGAAAACTTCGGACCGTATTATATCCGTATCAATCGCGGTTTTGACCGTGTTCTTTATGACAGCATGGATTACGGTTTTGAAGTCGGTAAGGCTGTTGAAGTTCACGAAGGAACAGATATCACGGTTATTGCTTGCGGCTCATGTGTATTCCAGGCAAGAGAAGCGGCAAAATTCCTTGAAAATTCAGACGGACTTAAGGTTCGTGTGCTCAATATGCACACAATCAAGCCGATTGATAAAGATGCAATCATCAAGGCAGTTATGGACACACGCAGAATCATCACTGTTGAAGACCACAGCGTAGTCGGCGGTCTTGGCTCAGCAGTTGCAGAAGTTGTTGTTGATTCGGGCAAGGCTTGTGCATTTAAGATGCTTGGTCATAATGATAAGTTTGCACCGATCGGACTTCATGAGGATATCATGGCTGAAGTCGGTATTGACTCAAACGGAATCATCAATGCAGTTCGTGAAGTTATGAACAAAGACTTTGAAGAGGACGATAACTGGGACGATGAATTTTAATAGTGGAAAGCCTGAGTTGATCTAAGGCGCACATATTGCACATATATTTTCCGCCACAGCACTTCAAAATCCTAGTTAATACACAAAGTATTAACTCCGGTTTTTCGGTACTCTGACAAAAAATCTAAAATGCAATCTGCACACCTTATATCAATCATACTTTCCAAAAAGAGAATATATCAGTAAGATATAACTCAGAAAGGAGCAAAAATGTTATCACAAGACGCAATTTTTACAAATAAGATTTTCTTAAATGCTGCTCTTCCTCTTGTTAAGACAATTGCCACAGATGTTCCGTCACTTGCAAAATGCTTTGAGCATGCACATGCTGTTATTCAAGTTAGTGCACTTTGCGACGAAGTTCCCGAGGGAAAAGTCGGAATGCACTTTGTTGTTAACGGCGACGTTGAAAAAGACGGCGAAAAAGGCACAGAGTGGCTTGTGCACACATGCCTGACAAAGGACCCGCAGATTGAACTTGAATTTAAGAGCGTTGAAGCACTCAACGGATTCTTCAAGGGTAATATTACTCTCGGTGCAATTCCGAAAATTCACGGAATCAAAAAAGCCGGAACACTTGTTTCATTTGTCAGAGTTCTTCTTAAAATGTCATCGGTTCTGACTGCAAAGGAAGCACCGAAAGATGTCAAAGAACAGGAACTTATGGTTAAATGCTTCTTCTATCTGCTTTCAAGCGGAATCAGCCAGCTGAACAAGGCAGGCCACGAAGATGTTCACAATTGGGCGCTGAAGAGTCCCGACCGTGTTTATGCTTGGGCAGTTGACGGTAATCCGCAGGTTTCGGCATACATCCGTGTTAAAGCAGGTAAGACCAGAGCAGGCAGAGGAGAATATAAACGTGCAATGCCGTTTTTCACAATGCGCTTTGACAGCTATGAAAGTGCACTCGGAATTCTTCTCGGAACGGCAGACATGCTTGAATCCGTAAGACAGGGTAAACTTATCATGGACGGTGCACCTGAGTTCGGCGGTCAGATTGGTACATACATGCTGACAGTTGCAGGATACGCACAGTAAAAATATCAAAAAATTAACGGTACAGCTTTTGGTGGCTGTACCGTTTTTGATTTAATTATATTTATATTTCCATTTCTTCGCGCAAAATGGAATACATACAATATGAATGTACTTTTCCGTTTTTGTAAATGCCGTTTCTCATTGTGCCCTCATAGGTAAAGCCGGCTTTTTCCAACACACGTTTTGATCCTATGTTATAATCAAATATTCCGGCGTGAATACGGACAATATCGAACTTTGAAAAAGCCTCTTTGCAAATCATTTTTACCGCTTCGGACATAATTCCGCGGTTCCAATAATCTTCTCCGAGCCAATAGCCGATTTCGGCAGATTTTTCATAGATATCATCTTGAATTATAACGCTGACAGTGCCGACAGCTTTCCCGTCAACAACAACTGCACGAACAATTTGTTTCTTTCCTTCATTTGCGATGCAGTCGTTGATAAAAAATTCAGCAGCATCTAACGAATATGGAAAGGGAAAAACATTGCGCAGGTTTGCGGCGATGTTCGGGTTGTTTGCCTGTTTCGCGAGAGATTCTGCATCATCAATGCGCCATTCTCTTAAAGTGAAATTCATTATGTTAACCTCCTTATATTTTGATTATTATGACATAAGCATTGCTTCGTCAAGAATTAGCGCTATTTTTTACTTAAGCTTACTCCTGTCAAGCCTCCTGTCTTTAAAATAGAATTCCTCATCATGCTCGTTGATTTCTCTCATCACACGGCATGGATTTCCGACGGCAACAACATTTGACGGAATATCTTTTGTAACCACGCTGCCTGCGCCGATGACGGTGTTGTCGCCGATTGTGACACCCGGGAGAATCAACGCACCTGCACCAATCCAGCAGTTTTTGCCGATATGAACCGGCATATTATATTGATAGCCTTCCTCGCGCAAATCGGGAATAATCGGATGTCCTGCGGTTGCAACAGTAACGTTTGGCCCAAACATGGTGTTGTCACCGACATAAATATGCGTATCGTCAACCATTGTCAAGCCGAAGTTTGCATAAACCCAATCACCGAAGTGGCAGTGTGCACCGCCCCAGTTTGAGTGAAACGGCGGCTCTATGTAGCAGTTTTCGCCAATCTCAGCAAACATCATTTTCATCATTTCCTGACGCTCATCCTGTTCAAGTGGACGAGTCATATTAAAATCATAAAGCAGTTCAAGGTGTTGAAGCTGTTCCTGCATGATTTCATCATCACCGGGCAAGTATAAATCGCCTGTGTGGAGTTTATCTTTCATTTTCATGGCGTTTTCTCCTTATCTTTTATAAAACCAAAAAGCACCGACATGCTTCATATGAAGAAATGTACAGTGCTTTCAGGTTGTGTTTCTTTTATCTGTATTATATTAGAACTTGTGTGGTTTGTCAAGTGTATTATTTTTAATAAGCATATTTCACGTATACATCCCCAATTATTGTATAAATATGGTACATTAGGCTAAAATAAGATTGAATCGTATTTTAGCGTTGACAGCGTTGGATCTTTATGCTAAAATAAGATGCAATCGTATTTTAGCGTCAGGAGGTTTTGGCATGGCATATATCAAACGTGATATTGAGGATAAAATTATAGAGTTATCGAAGGAATATTCCTGTATTTTAATCACCGGACCTCGTCAGGTGGGCAAGACAACAGTTTTACGTCAGCTTATGGATGATGTACGTGAGTATGTAACACTGGATGATTTGGAGGAAAGAGGCCTTGCTAAGAGAGATCCTGCAATGTTCCTGCAAATACATTCTGTGCCGATAATGATTGATGAAGTTCAGTATGCACCGGAGTTGTTTTCTTACATTAAAATGGAAATTGACAAAGGTGCTGCTCCCGGCACATATTGGCTTACCGGTTCTCAGGCATTTAAGCTTATGGAATTGGCTCAGGAATCTCTTGCCGGTCGTGTAGCAATTCTACACATGTCAAGTTTGTCGCAACATGAAATTTATGGTTCAGGCATTTGTAGGCCTTTTTCTCTTGAACTTGACGCTTTGAAAAAACGCGAGAAAACAAATGAATCGGCAAACATTTCAGAAATTTATGCACGCATCTGGAATGGTTCAATGCCCGGTCTGGTCAGCGGTAAATTCAGCAATCGTGATGTGTTCTATTCAAGCTATCTGCAAACATATATTGACCGAGATGTTAAGGAACAAGTACAGCTGACCGATTCGCTTATTTTTCGCGATTTTGTGCGTGCCGCTGCTTGCCGTGCCGGACAGATGCTGAATATTCATGATATAGCACAGGATGTAGGTGTGTCTGACGACACTGCGAAGCGTTGGTTACAGGTGCTTGAAAAGTCAGACGTTATTTTTTATCTGCGTCCATATTCTAATAATTTGTTAAAACGTACTGTGAAAACACCGAAACTCTATTTTTTTGATACAGGTTTGGTGACCTATCTGACTCGTTATTCTTCTCCGGAGATTTTGGCCAACGGCGCAATCAATGGCGCAATCCTGGAAAATTATGTTGTTTCTGAGATAATGAAGTCTTTTCATAATAATGCCACAGAGTGTTTGCTTTGGTATTACCGTGACAGTAATTCCAACGAAATCGATATAGTGATTGAGAGCGACGGACTGCTCCATCCATTGGAAATCAAACGTTCAGTTAATCCGGGTAGCGAGCTAATCAACACATTCAATTTACTTGATAAGGCCTCTGTACCTCGCGGTAAGGGTGCTGTTCTCTGTATGCGCCCAAAGATATCTGCCATCAATTCTGAGAACTATATCGTGCCGATTTGGATGATATAATCGGATGATTGATGTGAATCATTTATTATGCGGGGAAGATTTACATGATTCGTAAATCTTCCCCGCATATTTTCAAAGCATCACCTTGTCAGAACACCGTCGTCCGAGTAAAGCAACAGCAAGATGTCGGCTTCAGTTCCTGTTTCAACGTCAATATAAATGAGTACTTCCTGTTTTTTACTGTCGCGGCAGTGCAGCTCATAACAGAGTTTTTCCTTGCCATAGTCAGTCGGTATCATTGCCGTTGCTGTTGAAATTACGGTAAGTTCTGTTGCGAGATTTGATTTTGCCTGTTTAAGGGATACTTTTCTATCGGGTAAACTGCGATTGCAATGATTTGTCAGATATCCTCTTGCATCAACGGCAACAACAGTTCCGCTGTCCAGAGCAACGCTGACCTTTATGAGGTCGGCATAATAGATAATTTCGTCGTTTTTATATGCATAATTTACGGTGCAAATTCCGTCATAGGTTGAATAATAGCTTTCATTCATATCATCAAAGCCGATTTTTTCAAGAAATTCCTTGCCGCGTTTGGTGGCTTCTTTTTCACTTATAACAGATTTGCCGGAGTAGTCAGGGTTTGTCATATAGCAAAGATATCCGCCGTTTTTGGTGATGGCAATTGATTTTTCACCGACTGAAAAACAATATAGCGAAAGTGTGGAGTTTTCATCGCTGTCCTGCCGCAATTGCGAGATATCAGCACCGAGAATTTTTGCGACTTTTTCTTTGGCTTCTTTTTCGGTGATTTCTTTTTTGTCGGTGAGAAAGTTTGATTTTTTGTTCAGAACACTGTCTGCAAAAGGTCCGTCATAAATCAGGGTTGGGTAGTCTGTTAGTGATTGCTCGGCATCGTTAACAGAATCAGTGAAAAAGGAGGCTTCTTCGCTGCCGTCGAGGGAAAGAGTGGAAATATTTTTTTCAAATGAAACAGTGCCGTCATAATATCCGTCGCGCAGTTCACCTATGCCGTCTGACAGCGAAGCGGAATATTCATATAACTTGCGAAGCGTATTTCTTTCGGATTCGGTCATCTGTTTTCCCGATTCAAGTTTTCTGCTGAGTGAAAGAGTAAAATCGCCCACTTGTGACAAAAACTTATATATCTCATCTGTTATCATGTTTTCATCTGTCAGCTGACTGAGATTTACTTTTGCGCATGCAGAACTTCTGTAAAGTTCTGTGCCGACTTGTGAAAGCATCGGTTTTGAGTTTGAATACATTCCTTTTTGCAGTGCGACCGTAATACTGTCGAGATCTTCACAAAGTTCACTGATTGCTCTTTCTGAAGATGCTGAAGAAAGAGTGCGATATTGTTCGGCTTTAACAGTGCTTACAATTGTTGCGGCGCAAAGCAGAATTGATACAAACGAAAGAAAAGAAATTACTTTTATATAACTTCTTTTTGAAAAATTGTTTTTCATAGGTTAACCTCCCATAAATTACATTTGCGAATTTAAAGTTCTGTTAATAAATTAAGTTTATTATAGTTTTGTCTGTAAAAGGCAAAAAATACAGTTTGTATTTCATGAAAAATTAAAAACTTTTTTCTCACTTTTCATTGCATATGCTTTTACTTTAATGTATAATAGTTAAGATTATAACCATTATTATGCCTTGGTATCTGTTAAATGAGGAGATGTTGAAAAGGTGGAGGCCTATTTTGATAACAGCGCAACAACCTTTGTTTGCGAAAAAGCAAAAGAAAAAATGCTTTCTGCAATATCAACATTGTGGGGTAATCCATCATCACTTCACCAGAAGGGCATAGATGCACAATTGATGCTTGACGAAGCACGTTCATGCACTGCAAAAAAACTTGGCTGCTCAGAAAAGGAAATCATTTTTACCTGTGGCGGCACTCAAGGCAATAACATTGCGGTTTTTGGTGCGGCGCGGACAATGAAAAGACGTGGCAACAAGGTTATCACAACCGCAGTTGAACATCCAAGCGTTTCAAAAGCATTTGACAGACTTGAAGAGGATGGCTTTGAGGTGGTACGTCTGCCTGTTGACCGTTTCGGAAAAGTCAGCATTGATGAACTTCAAAATACGATTGATGAGAAAACGATACTTGTCAGTATGATGGCGGTTAACAATGAACTTGGTACAATTGAGCCGATTGGAGAAGTGAAGAGAATCATCACGAGTGCAAACTCTCCTGCGCTTTTTCATGTTGATGCCGTTCAGGCATTCGGCAAAATTGATATAAATGTTAAAAGACTCGGCGCTGACCTTATGACGGTAAGTTCTCATAAGATACACGGACCAAAGGGCGCAGGTGCATTGTTTGTCAAAAACGGTGTTCGATTGGTTTCGCCCGTTGTGGGCGGAGAACAGGAGCGTGACATACGTCCGGGAACAGAACCTATGCCTGCGATTGCAGGGTTCATGGGAGCGGTTGAATCGCTCGAAATAAGCAAAAGCCTTGAAAAAATTACCGTCTTGCGTGATTATCTCACTGCTGAACTCAGATGTATTGACGGTGTGATTATCAACAGCGACGAAGATGCACTGCCGTATATAGTGAATATCTCACTGCCGGGACTTCCGTCAGAAACAGTGCTTAACCTGCTTTCAGATATGGAGATTTATGTTTCAACAGGCTCTGCCTGTGCTAAGGGACATAAAAGTCCTGTTTTGACAGCGGCAGGACTGGACAATGCACTGATCAATTCATCGGTCAGAATAAGCATGTCGAGATTCACCGAAAAGCAGGAGATCGATTACCTGCTTGAAGGAATCAAAACTGCACTCAAGGTTATTCGTAAAAAGATTTGATATATAAGGAAAGAAAGATAATGAGAAAAGTTATTCTTGTTAAAAACGGTGAACTGGCTCTCAAGGGCTTAAACCGTTCAACATTTGAAGATATACTTGTTAAAAATTTGAAAAGACGGCTTAACACCGTTGGAAAGTTCACGTTTACAAAAGCGCAGTCAACAGTTATTGTTGGGCCTGAAAACGAAGATGTGGATTTTGATTCGGCGGTTGAATGTGTTAGCCGTGTGTTCGGTATTGCGGCATTTTCTGTTGCAGGTGTTGCTGAAAAAGATATTGACTCAATCAAGTCGGCAACGCTTGAGTTTCTCGGCGATGAGTTGAGGAATGTGCGCACTTTCAAAGTATGTGCAAAAAGAAGCGACAAAAAATTTCCGTTTACATCTCCCGAAATTTGCAGAGAAGTCGGCGGTTGGCTGCTGAGCAAAATGCCGTCACTTAAGGTTGATGTGCATAATCCCGACATCACCGTTACGGTTGAAGTAAGAGATAAAAACGTTTTTGTTCACGGCAATCAAATTAAGGGTGCAGGCGGCATGCCTGTCGGAACATCAGGAAGAGCTGCATTGCTCATTTCCGGAGGTATCGACAGTCCCGTTGCAGGCTGGACAATGGCCAAAAGAGGTGTCATCCTTGATGCTATCCACTTTGCCGCACCGCCTTATACCAGCAAGAGAGCCGAAATGAAGGTTCATGACCTTGCATCAATCGTTGCAAAATACAGCGGAAGAATCAACTTTATGGTTGTTCCGTTTACCGAGATACAGGAAGCAATCAAGGATAATTGTCCTGAAGAACTTTTCACTGTTATCATGAGAAGAATGATGATGAAAATTGCGCTTCGTCTTGCTGAAAAGGACGGCTGCAAGGCACTTATCACAGGTGAAAGTTTAGGTCAGGTTGCGTCGCAAACAATGGATGCAATCGTATGCACCGATGCAATTGCAACAATGCCCGTTTTTCGTCCGCTCATTAGCATGGATAAAGAGGAAATCATTGCAATTGCAAGGAAAATCGGTACATTCGAAACCTCACTTCTTCCTTATGAAGATTGCTGTACGGTATTTACACCGAAACACCCCAGAACAAGACCGACACTCGATTATATTGAAAAATCCGAAGCCTTGTTCGATTTTGAGCCACTGATTGAAAAAGCAATAAACGGTACAAAATATCAGTCGGTAGACTAAAATGCGTTTATATGCAGTCGGAAAGGTTGGGTCATTATATGAATTGTGAACTTATCTCTGTTGGTACTGAGATTTTGCTTGGTGATATCGTTAACACGAACGCACAGTATCTCTCGAAGCGTCTTGCCGATATGGGCATAAATGTTATGTTTCAGCATACCGTTGGTGACAATGAGGAAAGGCTGAAAGCTGCGCTTGAATCAGCATTTTCAAAAAGCGATGCGGTAATCACAACAGGCGGACTCGGTCCCACTCCCGATGATCTCACAAAAGAGGTTTGTGCCGAATTTTTCGGATTTCCTCTTGAAAATGAGGAAAAAAGCCTTGAAAGTATAAAATCATATTTCAAAAATAAAAACACCCCTATGGCAAAATCAAATGAAAAACAAGCGATGATGCCTACAGGTTCAATAATATTGGAAAATAAAAACGGAACGGCTCCGGGCTGTATAATGGAAAAGGACGGAAAAATCATCGTTGTTCTTCCCGGACCTCCAAGAGAAATGAAACCCATGTTTGAAGAAGGTGTTGTGCCGTATCTTCAGCAGTTCACTTCGGGTGTGATTAAATCACATTCAATCAGAACATTCGGTATTGGTGAAAGTTCAATGGCTGAAAAGGTTAATGACTTGTTTGATTCGCAGAATCCGACTGTTGCACCGTATGCCAAAAGCGGTGAGGCTCTTTTGCGAGTGACCGCAAAAGCTGAAAGTGAGCAAGAAGCAGAGCGAATGCTGACACCGGTTGTTGAAGAGATAAAAAGCCGTTTCGGTGAGTTGGTTTATGGCATTGATGTTCAAAGCATTGAAGAAGCAACAGTGGCATTGCTCAAGGAAAAATCACTTACTGTTGCCGTTGCTGAGTCATGCACAGCAGGCTTGATCGCAAAAAGAATCACAGATATTTCCGGTGCATCGGAAATATTTGGTTGTGGAATCGTTTCTTATTCAAATGGGATCAAGCACAAAATTCTCGGTGTTGAGCAGGATAAACTTGATAAATACGGGGCGGTGAGTCCGATCGTTGCGGCGCAGATGGCTCTCGGCGCAAAAAAAGTTTCGGGTGCAGATATTGCGGCATCCGTAACCGGAATTGCAGGACCGGAAAGTGATGAAACAGGCAAAGAAGTTGGCTTGATATATATCGCAGTTACGGACGGCGAAAAGGTTCGTGTTAAAGAGATAAAAACAGGTCACAGCAAGGGAAGTGACTGCCGCGACTATAACAGAACAATTGCGGCTTCAAACGTGATTAACGAAATTCGTCTTTTTGCTCAGTCTTATCCCGATATACCGAAAGACAGCGAAGATGTTAAACAATATATCAATTCGTTTAAAAGGGAATGTGAATATGAAAAATATTTATGAAGATGCAAACAGCCGTCAGGATATGCAGGATATCGGTAGCGGCGGCGCAGAAAATCTAAACAATGCAACACCTCCCGCAAGGGCCAGTCAGCCGCCTGTATCTCAGCCGAACATTGGCGGTCAACAGCCGCAGGTTCCTCAGCTTCAACTGACACAGGAACAAGTTGCCGCATTGCTTTCGCAGCTTTTAGGAGCACAGCAGACCACACAGGTTCAGCCGCAGCAGCCACAGCAAGAGCAAAAAAAAGAAACGGCATCACCTTTGGACTCTGGCAAAAGAATTTTATATCAAAGTCCCGATTTTGACGATACAGGCGATGGCGGAAAAACAGCAGAACTGCCTGCGTCAAAATTTGACGAGCAGATGAAACGAAGTTTTTATGACGATGATGATATTTTTGACAGTGAAGAAGCAAGTAAGGAAGGACTTCGTTCGGTTTCCAACCCGAACGGTAATTCATCAAAAGTCAGAACAACAATTTTAGGTAAAAGTTTCAGTGTTGATGAAATAGAATATGTTGAAGATGATTCAACAGCTGTTAAGGAAACAGGAAAAGCATTAAGAAAATCATCGGATTCATCAGCGGCTCAGCAGGTAACTTCAGATGAAGAAGAAATCTTCTTTGAAACAGAGGAAGAAGATCATATCTCAATAGATACCAAGCCCAAGAAAGCATCAGATGATTCTCCGAAAAAGGAGAACAAAAACACTGTTGCGACCGAAAAGCGTGCGTTTGTTCCGTCAATTGAAATTGAGGAAATTACCCTTGGTGAGCCTGAAGAAAAGGCGAAAGAAAAGAAAAAAATCAGCACAACGGAAATAGTAAGACGCATTGTTTTGGCGGTTTCATTTCTTGCGATGATTATTGCCGCGGCAATTTTGGTTCGCGAATATACACTTCACAAGCAAAATCAAGACCTTGAGGATGATGTTAAGAATCTTATAGTTGACGTTGTTGAAACAACTAAGGTCAAGAAAAAAGATAAAAAAGAAAACGAGAAAACAACAACCGCTGATGCGGAAGCAACAACAGCACTCACTCCGGAACAGCAATGGGCAGAGGTTCGTGCTGAGTTCCCGAATGTGATTTTTCCGCCGAACAGTCAGCTTAAATACGCAAAGCTTTATGCAACAAATCAGGACTTTGTCGGATACCTCAGTGCTGACGGTGTAAATCTCAATCTTCCGATTGTACAGGCACAGGACGATCAGAAGTATCTTACAAAGAACTTCTACGGTAAAGACACAAAATATGGCTGTCCGTTTGTTACGCATGTAAATAATATCAGGGAACTTGATACCAATACGGTCATTTTCGGCCACCACATGAATGACGGAACCGTATTCGGTGCACTCGATGCATATAAAACAATTGACGGTTTCAAGAAAGCACCGGTTATCACTTTCAACACACTCTATAACGATTATAAGTGGAAAGTTATTGCAGCGTTCATCACCAACGCATATGAAGAAGAGGATAACGGATATGTGTTCAAATATTATTTTGCATCACTGAGCACTCAGGAACGCTTTTCGGCATATCTCAATGAACTTTCACAGCGTTCGCTTTATGACACAGGAGTTGACGTACTTCCAACTGACAAGCTGCTCACACTCTCAACCTGCTCACATGAATTTAACGAGGCAAGAATGGTTGTTGTTGCAAGGCTTGTCCGTCCCGGTGAAAGCACAAAGGTGGATGTTGACAAGGCGACTGTTAACAACAATCCGAGATATCCTCAAGCATACTACACAAAGAAAAAGTTGACTAATCCTTATGCCGATGCCGCAAGGTGGGAGGTCGGCTGATAAAAGAAACTCTGATTTTTAATTAGAGATCCCCAAGTTGAAATTCTGTCGGGCGAATGGTTCGCCTGTGAATATAAGTAAGAATCATTAACTGGATTCCCAATTTGACGGAGGTAAAAAATGATAAAATTATTTACTCTTGAAAATCTGTCACCGTTTTCTTCAGATGCAGTTTATAAAATCTGCCTTAGCCTTGAAGAATACGGTATGACAGACGAGAATATCAAATCATTCAATTCATATGATGAGATGTTTGACGGTGTTGTTTATGCTCTTGAATCGGGCGATGAAATTGTTGTCGCCGCCGAAACAGCAGATTATAATTCTGTTAAGCGCGACCTTATTTCAAAGCTGATTCTTGAAGAATATTCATCACCGATGATTGCCGAAGCAATTGCAATGGCTGACGACAGCGATGAAAAAGCCTTTGATATGCAGGCTCATTGCACAATTCCGCGTGACAGTGTTTGTCATTTGAGCACAGACGGACTTTTCAGTGGATTTTCATTGGAAGCGCTCAACGGCAGGATCACATTTGTTCCGCTTGACTTTTCAAGAATAGACAGTGTTCTCGGCAGTTATATCTCAAACTGCCTTGCACCGGCAAATGAACAGTATAACGGCGACCTAAGCGGAGATACTGCTCCTGACTATGACGATCCGTATAACTTCACTGAGCCAATCAGCAAAATGGTGTATTCTCTCGTTCAGCTTGACAGAAACCTTTCCATCGCAACAAGCGAAGCTGCAATGTGGATATATAATTTCTATGATAAAATTGACGGACTTTCAGAAGTTGTGAATTTTGTTGAAATTATTGACCCCGAAGAAGAGCCTGAAATACCTGAAATTCCAACTGAAGAACCGGCGGAAGCAGATGACACTGCCCCGGAAACGGAAGAACCTGCAGATTTGCAGCTGTTTGATTCCGACGATGAAGAGCCGCTTCAGCCTGTCGAAGAAGAACCGATTGAAAAACCTGAGCCGGAAAGTGCATCTGCAAAAACAATTCGTCATGCCAGAGAGGCAATGAAGAACATGGACGCCGATTTCGGTGCAGCTATTTCGGAAATTTATACTTCTGAGGACGAGGATGGAACTGTAAACTATTTTGCATACATTGCGGTTGCAGATAAAAAATCGGCTAAGGCAAAAAGAATCAACACAACGAATCCCGAAGATGCGGATCTCATTTTACCGAACTGTGTAACGCTTCTCGCAGATACGGTATGCCAGAAAGCTGACGCAGTCAATTCATCTTTCACAGGTTATGAGCCTGATGCAAAAGCGAAAAATGACGGTCAGAAAAAACTTTCAAAGAACATGATCATTTTCGCCGCGGTGATTCTTCTCATTGCAATTATCTGTCCGATATATATCGTTCACCTCGTGTTCAAGGATAACACAAACAATAATCAGCCAAATACTCCTGTTGTTCTCACAGGCGACTATACGACCACTTCGCCGTTTGACGTAACGACAACTGTACCTGAGGTAACAACTGTTGCCGATCCGTTCGGACTTAACAGTTTAACAAGCACTTCAGATACGCAGAATAGTACAGCTAATCCTGCTCTTCCGAGTGAACTTCAGCCGATGGAAGCCGGAGTATCTGATATCACTGTTCAAACTACTGCTCCCTCGGTATCATCAACTAAGGGCACATTTACGTTCTATGTATTTGGTTACGGTCATGGTGTAGGCTTGAGCCAGTATGGTGCAAACTATCTTGCATCGCAAGGCTGGAATTATGCACAGATTCTTGCAAACTATTATTACGGCACAGTTCTTGTCAGCGGTGATACCTATCCCGAAAAGATAACTTATAAGGGACAGTCATATGAAACAAGAGATCTGCTCGCATGTGTTCTTGAGGGTGAAATGGGTAGTTCATTCAACACGGAAGCACTTAAAGCACAGGCTGTTGCAATCTATACCTTTGCAAAAAATCGTAATTTTAAAGAACTTGACGAAAACGCATTTGCATATAAGAGTCCTGCGTCACAGGCATGTTATGCGGTTGTTGATGAGATCATGAAGAATGGTCTTTATATTGCCGAATACGGAACTTCACAGCCTGCGCTCACACCGTTCCACTCAATCAGTGCAGGTGTAACAACATCTTATCGTAATGCATGGAATGTTCAGGAAGTAACTTATTTGGCAGGTAACAGACCGAGTTACGGCGATTATAATGCACCGAACTTCAAAACAACCTATACAGTTACAAGTGATGAACTCAAAACGATTATAGAATCGAAAAGTTACGGCATTACACTCAGCGGAGATCCTGCAACATGGCTGTCAATTGTTTCTCATGACTCAGCAGTTAACCAAGACGTTGGATATGTATCAACTATAAATGTCGGCGGCAAGATAATGACAGGTAATGAATTCAGAGTCAAAATTATGGAAGGAAAGATTCGTTCTCACTGCTTTATGATAGTATATACACCTGATCAAGGCTGATATGTATCAATTGAAATAGCATCAATTAAATCATGAATGGCTCTGAATACTTGACAATAAGGGCGCCAAAGGGTATACTTTATAAGTCATGGACAAGCATTGTTTAAGTGTTTGGAACAATAAAATTGAACAGTAAAGGAGTAAAAACCATGCCATTAGTTACAACAAAAAAAATGTTTGAAGACGCTTATAAGGGCGGTTACGCAATCGGCGCTTTCAACGTTAACAACATGGAAATCATTCAAGGTATCACAGAGGCTGCAAAAAAGCTTAATGCACCGCTGATTCTCCAAGTTTCAAAGGGCGCAAGAGCATATGCAAATCACACATATCTTGTTAAGCTTGTTGAAGCTGCAGAGAAGGAAACAGGCCTTCCTATTGCACTTCACCTTGACCACGGTCCTGATTTTGAAACCTGCAAAAGCTGCATTGACGGCGGTTTCACATCAGTTATGATTGACGGTTCAAGCCTTCCTTATGAAGAGAACGTTGCACTCACAAAGAAAGTTGTTGACTATGCTCATGCACACGGTGTTGTTGTTGAAGGTGAACTTGGACAGCTTGCAGGCGTTGAGGACGAAGTTAACGTTTCAGCAGAAGATGCATCATACACAAATCCGGAGCAGGTATATGATTTTGTAACACGCACAGGTGTTGATTCACTCGCAATCGCAATCGGAACAAGCCACGGTGCATATAAATTTAAGCCGGGTCAGAAGCCGCAGCTTAGATTTGATATTCTTGAAGAAGTTTCAAAGAAACTCCCCGGTTTCCCGATCGTTCTTCACGGCGCAAGTTCAGTTATCCCTGAGTTCGTTGACAAAATCAATGCTCACGGCGGCAAGATGCCGGATGCAATCGGTATTCCCGAAGAAATGCTTCGTCAGGCTGCAACAATGGCCGTTTGCAAAATCAACATTGACTCTGACCTCCGTCTTGCAATGACAGCAGCAATCAGAGAGCATTTTGATGAGCATCCTGATCATTTTGACCCGCGTCAATATCTCAAACCTGCAAGAGAAGCAATCGAAGGCATGGTTGAGCACAAGATTAACACAGTTCTCGGCTGCGCAGGCAAAGCTTAACAGACTGCCTCATTCAGCGCAGACCAATAAATTAAATTTGAAAATTTAATTTATTTAACCGTCTTTTAGTCCTCGGAGTACCTTTGTACGCCATCGGACTAAAAGACGGTTTCTGCATCTGAATGATGCAGCCTGTACATGTAGTTGATTTTTGACGCATGAACGTGCACAAGTTTTTTGCTTGTGCACTTGCTGTTTTTTCGCCCACTCGCGGTACTTGATGTACAGCTTCAGGGCGAAGAAAACAGCATCCTGTACCTTTCTCGACCGTCTGTTCAGATTTATGAACTTACACAGGCTTTATAAGGCTTGTGTATTTTTTTACTGATTACCCAACAACTCTTTCCACAAACTTCTTCGAAAACTCATTGATGCCGTCAAAGTTCATGTTTTCAACATAACAGCTTTCAAGCCTGTCGTGAACCTCTTTTGCCTTTTTCAAGAACATAACACTCTGACTTACAAGTTCAGAAGAAAGCTTTTTACCCATTGTAAGTCGATTTTTATGCGCGGTGATTGCCTGCTTGTCAATGAATCGTTTTGCATGAATCAGTCTGTCTGATGCAAGTTTCATGTTGTGTTCTGACTTAACAGTTACAACAGCAAGACCGACTTCCGGGATAATGATGTGTTCACAGCAATCCTTCGGCTTCATCGGGCAGCGGCAGAATATGACATCATATCCGTTTCTGACAGCACATTCGCCGATTCTTTCAATAAGCATACCCGAAACAGCGGAGTATTCATCCTCAACTCCGATAATTCTGGATGCAAGTGTTGTTACGGTGTTATCAAGGAAAATGACACCTTTCGGTGTTATGCCGCTTATATAGCGACGCAGTTTTTTGCCGGGAACATTGTTTTTCTTTTTCGGTGTTTCTCTTGATGAAAAGCGCACAGCAAAGCTGTTGACTTTCTCTTTATCCACTGCCGCTTCAAGGATTTTTTGTGTGTCATCTGATACTGAGCCTGCCGCGGCAAGAAAACGAGCAGAGCGGCGGTGATACATTGAATTTTCAATTGTGAGCGCGCGGATTTCATCAGCCTTTTTGTGAAGTGCATGTTCATCCCAAAAAGCACCCATGTTGATGATATTTTCAACTGCGCCGGGAAACTGCGGCTCAACAACATGCGGTGCAGTCCCGTCTGCCATGCAAAATCCGAGTTCCGGAACGATTAGTCCGTCAAGACTGTCGGGATCGCTGCTGCAAATGATGCGCTCTGTGTCATATCCTTTCTTTTCGGAAGCTTCCGCAACCTTACGCATCAGTGAGGACTTACCTGTTCCGGGACCGCCTTTGATTATGTAAGTGATACCGTTTGATTTATAGGGATTGTAAAGTTCATCAAAAAGCGATGAAAATCCTGCCGATGTGTTAGCACCAAGCAGTGTTACTATTTGTTTTGCCATATGATTACCAAAGCCTTTCTGCCCACAAAATATTTTCATCACGGTTGCTCCTTGCTTGTGAGCTGACAAGGTGTGATTGATGTGATATCATTGCCGATGGACTGATATTGGTGATTTCAATTCATTCTATTCACATAAAGGTGAAACGGACACAAAAAATCTTTCAATAAATGTTGATTTTGTGTGCGAGAACAGTATAATATAAATTGTATATTTATATATAAATTAAATCAAAAGAGGTATGGATTATGATAAATAAAAGTATAGCAAAACTTGTGACATATGCGCTTGAAAACGGTTTGATTGAAAAAGAAGATACGATCTATGCAACAAACAGATTGCTCGAATTGCTTAGTCTTGATGAATATGAACAACCACAGAAAACTTTTGAAAATGTTGATCTTGAAAGTACTCTTTGTGAATTGCTTGATTTTGCAGCCGAAAAAGGCATCATAAACAACGACGTTACAAGCAGGGATTTGTTTGATACAAAGCTTATGAGTGTATTTGTTCCGCGTCCGTCATATGTTATAGAAAAATTCAATTCACTTTATGAAAAATCACCTGAAGCAGCAACAGATTTTTATTACAAATTCAGCCGTGACACAGATTACATAAGACGTTATCGTGTTAGCAGAGATTTGAAGTGGAAAGCTGAAAGCGATTACGGCGAGTTGGATATCACTGTTAACCTTTCAAAACCTGAAAAAAGTCCGGAAGAAATTGCTGCTGCAAAGAAAGCAAAGCAAAGCGGATATCCCAAATGCTTGCTTTGTCCGCAAAACGAGGGATATGCAGGCAGAATGAACCATCCTGCAAGACAGAATCATCGCATAATACCGATCACAATTGACGGTGAGCAATGGGGATTGCAGTATTCTCCATATGTATATTACAACGAACATTGCATTGTTTTCAATAAACAGCATATATCAATGAAAATTGATAAGTCGGTATTCAGAAAGTTGTTTGATTTTGTTGCTCTTTTCCCACACTATTTCATTGGTTCTAATGCTGACTTGCCGATTGTCGGCGGTTCAATTCTTTCACATGAGCATTTCCAGGGCGGACATTATGAATTTGCAATGGCAAAAGCAAAGGTTGAAAGCGGCTTCACGGTTAAAGGTTTTGAGGATGTCGATTGCGGTATTGTTAAATGGCCGATGTCAGTTATCAGAATCAGCGGCGATAATACCGACAGGCTTGTTAAACTTGCCGATAAGATACTTACCGCATGGAGAAGTTACAACGATGAAAAATGCTTTATTTTTGCTGAAACTGATGGTGAAAGACACAACACCATAACACCGATTGCAAGAAAGAAAGACGGTAAATTTGAACTTGATCTCGTTTTAAGAAACAACATTACAACTGATGAGCATCCGCTCGGAGTTTTCCATCCGCATGCAGAACTTCATAACATAAAGAAAGAAAATATCGGACTTATTGAGGTTATGGGTCTTGCTGTTCTTCCGTCAAGACTGAAAAATGAAATGGCAGTTCTTGAAAAAGCTATCCTTAATTGTGAAAATATCGCAGAAAATCCCGTTATTGCAAAGCATGCTGAATGGGTAGATTCCTTCAAGGAGAACTACAATTTTACAGAAGAGAATACCATGGATATTCTTCAGAAAGAAATCGGCATTGTGTTTGCCAAGGTGCTTGAGCACGCAGGTGTGTTCAAACGCGACGAAGAGGGAAGAGAAGGCTTCAAGAGATTTATTGATTCGCTTAGTTAACCTTAAGACATAAGAAGAGAAAGAATTATTTTATAATTTTCTTGTTGAAAAATGAGAAAAATTATATTATAATAAAGAAAACATTGAATAATTTATGATATGTTCAGTTGTGCAGTCGAAATTATTCAGAATTACCAAGAGAAAAATATTATTGTGAGGTGTACAAAAATGAATTTTTGGCAATTTTTAGCAAAGGTTATAACCACGGTTCTGTTAATAACTTCAACGATTTGTCCGTCAGGTATTATCGCTAAGAATGTTGACATGAAGATTACGGTTGAACCGGAAGAAACTCAGCAAACCGTTACAGGTTGGGGCACATCGGCATGCTGGTGGAGTCAGAATGTAAGCGACGCAAAAACAAGAACTGAGCTTGCAAAACTCCTTTTCAGCAAAGAGGGACTTGGACTTAACATCTATCGCTACAACGTTGGCGGCGGTGTAAATCCCGAACATAACCGTGTCGGCAATCCGTGGAGAAGCACAGAAAGTTTCTATTATTACAATGAAGAAAGCGGAAAGTATGAATATGATTTCACACGTGATGCAAATGCACAGGCTTTCCTTGATGAAGCACTTAGCTATGGTTGCATTGACACCGTTGTGCTTTTCGCAAATAGTCCGCACTATTCAATGACAATTTCAGAAGAAGCAAGCGGTAGCACACAGGCAGGCGGCGTGACCAACATGAGCAGTGAGCACTATCAGGATTTTGTTGATTACTTCCTTACCATCACTGAATATTTCATTGATAAAGGTGTTCCCGTTAAGTACATATCTCCGATAAATGAACCGCAATGGGACTGGGGCGGTGATTGGGTTGGCCAGGAAGGCTGCCACTATGAACCTGAACAGGTCTATGAAGTTCTTGCGCTTTTCTCAAAGGGTATTGATGAAAGAGGTCTTGATGTTAAAATATCAGGTCCTGAAAGCGGAGAAATAAGTGATGTTACAAAGAACTATTTCAAAACAATTGCAGGTGACAGTGAAAAGTTCAAAAATGTTGGCTCTCTTGCATATCACAGCTATTGGGCTGATCCCGATGCAGGGCTTAAGAGTGACTTTGGAAAGTGGCTTTCTAAGCAGAACTTTGGAGATAAAACTATTGACATGACAGAGTGGTGTGAACTGCCTTGTGCAAATCATGTTGATAGCATTGAAAGCGCAGTTATTATGGCTCGTGTTATTTCAAATGATATGCAGCTCACAGGCGCAAACAGCTGGACATCATGGGTAGCTGTTAATCAGGCAGGTATCGGCGAGGATGGCTTGAATTATTCCGACGGCTTGCTTTATGCAAACGATGATTTCAGCGAATACGATATCGCTGAAAGGTATTATGCTCTTGCACATTACAGCAAGTTTGTTCCTGCCGGTTCGGTTGTTGTTAAGAGCACAAGCAATAAAAACACTGTTTATGACTACACATATTCAGCAGGCAACAAGAAAATCATAAAAACACTCAAGACTGATTACTGTACCTTCAAAACACCTGAAGGAAAAATCGTCATGGTTGTAGTTAACGAGGATAAGGCTAAAGACATCAAATTTGACGTTTCAGCAGAGTTTATGGAAGTGTACACCACTGACAGTGAGCACAAGCTTGAAAACACCTACAGCGGCGAATATCAAAGCAAAATCAGTGTTGCAGAAAACAGTATAACAACAATTGTTTTCGGTTGATTTAATAAATGTAAAAACTCCCTCTCCATTCGGAGAGGGATACTTTTTGGGAGCGAATTTAGGTAATAAGTAAAAAAGGAATGGTGAATAGGTGTGGTCGCGAGAAAGTCGTATGCTGTTTTCTTCTTTGCCGTAAAATAAAGTTATATGTTAGTTTAAAACGAAAGAATATACAATAATAAATAGAAAACAATCTACCAATAAGACTACAAGTAAAGACAGTCGACAAATCCCCGGCTGTCTTGAATGTTCATAGTTATGGTGAACAATCCCACTGTAATACTTCTACTTTCCTGTTCACCGAAAAAGGTTATAACGATAAAATATGCGGACGATATCTTAAAAAATAAGAATAACCTGACCCGCGTACCTCTTCACTATTCCTTTTTACTTATTACTTAAAAAAGCGGCCGCAGGAACGAATCCTACGGCTGCAAATTTTTATTCAAGTTTGTTTTATTTAACGAACGCTCCGAGCAATGCAAGGTTAAGGAAACCGTAATTGCTTGGGATATCAAAGGTTGAATCGGGAACATCAGAGGTGATTTTGGAGAAGTATGTTGATGTCACTGTTCCGCTCTTGTCAATGTTGTCAAGTCTGACAAGAGTATCGCCGCTGAAATAATATTTCATTGTTGTTCCGTCTTCAGTTACATAGCTTTCGCAAGTAAGCGACTGACCGTTAAGTTCAACTGTTGAAACCTCAATATCCTTATCCTGAACTTCTGATGAGAAACTCGACATAACATTCATGTCTGCCATATTAAGTTCATCGCCTATGAGATCTTCGGGGAGTTTACAGTATTTTCTGTACTTGTCCAAAATGAGATATGTTGCGTTCTTTTCGGAGAGGAAAAGCATTTTGCATTTCATATCCTGCATTTCAGCATCAATAAGTAGATTACCGTTTTTAACAGCGGTTGTAATAGGATTACTGCCAAGTTCTTCGTCGTCAGTTGTGAATTCCATCAAATACGTTCCGCTTGAAAAAATTTCCTGGTACTTCTCAATGCGATATTTATACTTCGGAGTTTCTTCTTCGGTTGTGTTTTCTGCCGGTTTAGGCGTTTCCGGTGTTTTATCTTCTTTCGGTGCCGCCTTGGTAGTTGATTCAACAGGATGGGTTTCAGACGCGACAACATTTACGTTGCCTGTGAAATCATTAGGATTAACGCTTTCGTCAATTTTAGGACCTGTGTAGTTTGATGGGAGGTCCGATGCCGAATACTGACCGTCAAGAGAGGACACCTTTTCACCAATGCTGCCATCATCATTGATTTCTGCGGCATATACCTTTCCGTCTGCATCAGATACGACCGCGTATGTTTCTTTTGATTTTTTGTCCGTAACGGCGAGATAAGTGTTTCCTGCGGTATCTGTAACCTTCGGTATCGCTGATGAACTTACGGGTCTGTCCGGGTCATGTGTGAAGTATACGACCAACGCTGCGATACCTGCAAAGAATACAGCAAAGATGCACAGAAATACTCTGCGGATAATTTTTTTCATGTTATGTGATCCTCCGTTTAAGAAAGAATTGATTGTTATGATAATATATGATACAACCGATTCTTTTCAAAATTAATGTTTTGGTGTAAACGAAATGTTAAATTCATGATAAAACGCGGATCACAAACTCAACATTGTTGATGCAAAGGAAGAATCTGTCAGTCCTTGACGATTTTTTCAACAATCGGCATGAATGGTTTCAAATCAGCAAGTTCAATTGCACCCTTATCAGCAAGAGCAGGTGTTTTCGGGTCGATTGGAAGCGCAGCCAAAAGTTCAAGACCTTGAGCGGCAGCAGCTTTTTCGGTGTTGCTTTCGCCAAAGATGTAATGCTTGCTGTTACAATCCGGGCATTGGAAATAACTCATGTTTTCAACAATACCGACAATAGGAATGTTCATCATTTTAGCCATATTAACGGCTTTATTAACAATCATGCCAACAAGATCCTGCGGAGTCGTAACAACGATGATTCCGTCAACCTTAAGGCTTTGGAAAACAGTGAGAGGAACGTCGCCAGTTCCGGGAGGCATATCAACAAACATATAGTCAACATCGCCCCATGCAACTTCGGTAAAGAACTGTTGAATCACACCGCTGATAACCGGACCTCTCCAAACAACAGGAGCGTCATCGCTTTCAAGAAGAAGATTGACTGACATTATTTTGATTCCTGTTTTGGAAACGGCGGGGTTAAGCATATTGTTATTTGCTGTTGCCTTGTCGGTTATTCCGAACATTTTCGGCACTGACGGACCTGTTACGTCAGCATCAAGAACAGCAACCTTTTTGCCCATATTCTGAACCGCGGATGCGAGCATACAAGTGACTGATGATTTTCCGACACCGCCCTTACCGCTGATTACAGCATAGATTTTTTTAATATTGCTTGAATCGTTTTGCTTCAAAAGTAAATCTCTATCTGCACAATCGCTAGATGAGCATGAAGAGCAGTTACCTGAACAATTACTCATAAATAAGCACTACCTTTCTAAATATAAATACAACAATAAATACAATAATATAAAATTACCTTAAAGTCAAATGTTTCTTGAAAAAAACTCTAAAAAACTGTGATTTATATAGGAAAATAGAATTTTTAACGGTTGACATAAAAGACAAAGGGTGTTAAAATTATTGAACATAAAAGCTATGCATTATGCAGGCGATGTTGGCAAAATCATATTTTTCAATGTAGTTGGATAAAAAGATTTTTCGCTTTCTCGCTTGTGATTAATAAATTAAACATATGCCTCCTTAGTTAAATGGATATAATAAACCCCTCCTAAGGGTTAGTTGAGGGTTCGATTCCCCCAGGGGGTGCCAACGGAAACTCTTATACATCAAGGGTTTCCGTTTTTTAAGTTGTTCAGTGACTACGGTTGCTGCTTTAGTATTTTATGTGTGAAGATGTTGACCGCTTCTGCTTTTGAAAATCAGGCAGAAGTGGTTATTTGATTTATTAGATACAATTATAAAATTGATGCTTTATATTTGCAAAAACTGTTTTATTTATGCGATTTAGCTATGGAAAAATAATTAATCATATGTTATCATAATTTACAAACAAGCTATAATTTTCATTGCAAAAGGGATGAGAAAATGTCGGAAAATGGGGATGTGTTAAGTGCCGTTTATCAGGAATACGAACCATATATAAGGAAAATTTGTTTGTATAAATTGAAAAGCATACCTGATAAAGTTGATGATTGTGTGCAGGAAACTTTCGCGGCACTTGTTGAAGCTTTTGAAAAAGGACAATATATTGAGAATTATAAGGCTTGGCTGACAGTTGTTGTGAATAATATTATTAAAGACGTCTATGATGAAAACGATAAGGCGAAGAGGACAATTACAGAACTGAATGATTACAATTTACACAAAATCGGTATTTCATATACGGATGAAGACAAAATCTTTGCAATTGCTGATGAACAAATTTTGTTATATAAAGAACAAGTACTTATGCAGCTTACCGACAGTGAGAAACAGTTGATTTATGACAGATATACTTTGAAAAAGACTATAAGCGAAATGGCTGAAGAGCAAAATACTACGGAGAATAATATATATCAGAAATTTGCAAGATTAAGAAAAAGGACAAAATATCTTATTAAAAAGTGTTTGATTGAACAGGATGCACAAAAACTTGTTTGAAATTTTGTTGATTATTTTTGTGTAAGATTTTTAGTTTTCGCAGACTATATAAATGGAGGATGAAATAATATGATATCTGATAAAGAGTTTCTTGATTTTCTCAACGATGATACTTTTGATAGTTCGTTAGAAGAGAAATTAAAAGACCTCCTTGATAAGGAACTGGAAAAATCAGAGAACGAAATGGATACAGATCTGGTTGAACGCTGTTTGGATGAATTGCTAAAACTTGAAGCTGAAAAGCAAGCTGAAGAACAATGTTCTGACAAGATCGATAGGATAGGTGATGACCATCGAAAAATAAAAACACATAGACTCAAACGAGTTTTGCTGGCAGCGGCAATGGTTGTTGTACTTGCTGTCGGCGCAGTTTCAGTATCAGCAGTTATTCCCAACATGGAATTGTTCAACGGTACGGTTGAGGTTCAAAACGGACATGTGCTCATACATTTCAATGATGAAGAAGATAAATCTGATGATTATAAATTATGCGGTTCGGAACTTTTGAAAGAACTGAATGAAAACGGATTTTCTTCGGTTTCATTGCCCGAAGTATTGTTGACTGATGACTGTGAAGTGAGTGAAATTGAGTATAAAATGGGAGATTTATTATTGAGTTCTATAATCAAATTATCCCTTGATAACGAAACTATAATTGTTCAAATTGATAGACATAAAAATGGTGTTACTTTAGGAGATATGGAATATTTAAGCGCTTCAACCGAATTGTATAAATTAATTATTGACGGAATCTCTGTATATATTATAGAGCAGGAAAATGTGAGCACTATTACATATAGAAAAGATGATTGCGAATATTCCATCTTGACACCATTTGATGTTGAAAAAGCAAAGAATTTTGCAAAAACTATAAAATGAGGTGTTATTTATGAAGAGATTTATTTCTATTGTTTCAGTTGTTGTTACATTGATAACATGTTTATCTTTAAACAGCTTTGCCAAAGTGCATGGATTAGAATATGTTGAAACTGAACCTAGCAGTGCAATTATTGCAGAAGCGGACGGATTGTACAATGTCAGTGAAACAGCAGATGTATTAGCAACAGGTCTGATTGTTGCCAGATATCTTACTTTAGGAAAGACGAGCGATTATCTTGCAATTACCGCAAAAACAATTTGTTACGCTGAAGTTACAAAATGTGGATTCACCTATATTAAATTGCAAAGATTGATTAATGGCAATTGGACTGATTACACAACATATTGCTACACTGGTTTATATAGCGAATCAACTTCAAATATTTTCTCGAAAATAGTGTATCCCCCAAAAGGCTATACATATCGTGTTGTTTGTGAACATTATGCAGAAAAGAAGAAATTGCTTATTCTCAAAGATAAAGAGAAAAGCTATAATGTAACGTCAACAGTTGCATATTAAAATTAAATTAATACGTATCAATCCAACGCTTTTCGACATGAAGAGCGTTGGATTGTTTTAATGTCTTTAGACAGTTCGGCTCATTAGAGCGGAACAAACAACCACCCGCTATGCGGGTGTGCGTCAAAAGTTA
>JAMPDR010000036.1 GCA_023665555.1 Ruminococcus sp. | reverse complement strand
TTTGGCTGCGGAACTAGGATTCGAACCCAGACAAACAGAGTCAGAGTCTGCTGTGCTACCCTTACACAATTCCGCAATGTTCCAACGAACGAAATATATTATACACAGCACATCGGCAAATGTCAATACTTTTTTCAAAAATATTTTTGCCGATGCACTGCGAATTATTCAGTCGATTAATTAAGTAAGCGGTATCGGTGACTGAACGAAGAAAAGGCTTGATGCAAGAAGAATCTGAGCTGCAAAATATGTTCCGATGTTGAATATCTTAAGCGGTCTGTTCTTCTCCTGACCTGCAAAAAGCAGAATTCCAAGACTTCCGTCCGAAAGCACAAAGAGAACTGCACCGATTGCAACAGTGAGTGCAACCATAAACATGTGCTCATTCATGCCATAACCGATTTCACCAATTGTATATCTGAATGCTTTAACAAGCATTGTGCTTATTGTGATTGCATACATGATGACGGGAATTGCCATATATGTTTTGATGTTGATTTTCTTTTTGAGTGCAAACAGCACTATCGAACCAACAAGAACCAAAACAGCTAAAATTTCATACCACTTGAACACACCTGCATCAGGATAGGTCTTATAGATTGCTTTCTGGAATGCTATTATATAGAAAATATGTCCGCCGAGAAAAGCAAAAAGTCCAAGGCCGAAAACAACGATTTTGTCTGTAATAAGATGCAGGAACATGTCACCGAGCCAGCCGAAAAACAATCCCCAAAGGATGAGCGTTGCATACTGCGTATGATTTCCGCTGATTTTCATTGCAAGCAAGCCTGCCGCAAAAAACAGTGCAGAACATATCATCTTATAGCCGAATGATTTCCAACATTTTTTCGGCCACGAAAACTTAAGGAATAACGGCACGAAAACAAATTCCAGTGCCACAGCAAGAACAAATAGAATTTTAAAAAACATACTTATACCTCTTTTAATATTAAGGCGGAAAGAGAATGACTCTGTTCTTTCCGCCGTATTAATTCATAAATGAAATTATGCACTTTGATTATTTAGGCGATACCATGTAAAGATTGTCGTGCAGATGCGCCGTCAGATTTTTCGTCAGAGTGCCGAAAAACCGCAGTTAATACTTTGTGTATTAACGAGGATTTTGAGGTGCTTTGGCGGAAAAATATGCAAGTAGCTGTGCGACAAAGGCGAAGCCGTTCTTTGCACGGGATTGCCGTTTACTTTATCTTACCAAAGTGCTTGAAGTCAACGAGTGGAACAATGTGCGGGAGCATACCGCTGACAGCTGACTGGATAACAGGTTGCTTGATAACATCTTTAACAGTATCCTTGAGTGTTTCTGCCATAACTCCTACTGTCGGACGTGATGCAGGTTGCATGGTTACAGTGTTATTATCACCGTTGAACTTGAAGGTCAAAATACGTTCTGCAACTGTTTCTATTGCACGAATACGTATCTCAAGTTCATTTTCGCTGTTCCAAGCGCCAATTGCACAGGTGTGATAAGGAATTTCGCCGAGAACGATATCATCCCAACGATACTCTCCGTCCATACCGACACGGATTGAATTGACCTCATCGCCCTCTGTCCATGTGAAAATGAGTTCGTTTTCCATGAATTTAAAAGTTACATTACTGATATTACCCGCCTTATCTCTTTCCATAAATACGGCAGGAAGAGTAAGAACACTTACAGGAAAACCGATTACATTAAGCGTGAGCGGCTTCATAAACTTGATCGTTCTGTTACCGAGTTTCTTTTCAAGGAATGAGTGTGGTTTCGCCGGAAGTTTATCATATGCAGGGATTGAAACTTCTGTTGTTTCTGCATCCGGATCATCATCAATGAATGCTTTCGGGAAGTGTGCCCAAACCATATCGCGCATACCCTGCTCATTTATTTCACCGCCTGTGGAAATAAAACAAGCATCTAGATCCTCAAAGACGATACCAAACTGGCTGAACATACCGTCTGCACGATATGAATTTTCATATCCTCCGTTTCTCCAGAAACAATATCCGTATCCTGCAACACTGTCAAGATCCTGGTTAGCAACACTGTTATCTGAATGAAACTTGCTTGCTTGCTCAACATACCAAGCAGGAATGACCTGTGCACCGTTAAACTTACCGCCCTGCTGATAGCAAAGTGTAAATTTGGCAAGATCCTCTGTACTGAGCATCATACCCCAGCCGCCTGCTTCAACACCTCGCGGACAAGTTTCCCAATATGCGTTTTCAATTCCGAGCGGCTCAAAAAGGCGCGGCTTAAGGAAGTTCATAACACTCATGCCGGTTACCTTGTGGATAATACAGCAAAGAAGATACATGTTTTCGCTGATATAAAGGAACTCTGTTCCCGGCTCGGAAATCCATTCGCTTGCAAGAATGTCCTTAAACCACTGATCCTTTGTTTTATCCATGAACGGACTTACCGAAAGTCCGCTTCTCATGGTAAGCAGATCTTCAACGGTCATTTTTTCAAGATACGGATCAGGCTTGTTACCTCTTGCTTCGGGGAAAACATCAACAAGACGTGTGTCAAGTGCTATGTATCCTTCTTCAATTGCAAAACCGATTGCAGTTGATGTGAAACTCTTGCTGACTGAATACATCATGTGCTTATGTTCCGGTCCGTAGGGATCTCTGTAAGCCTCGCAAGCCACCTTGCCGTGACGGATTACCATAACGGAATGAAGCTCTTTGTTTTCCTGCATGCAATGGTCAATGAACGCTTGAACTTCTTTGGATGAAACACCGACAGATTCAGCTGTTTTGGCACGTTCAATTGAAATCTTTTCCATTACTTCCATAATTAAAATCTCCTTCGTATATATTAATGCTTTTTGCCCTTTTTGGACTCATGCATCTTATGCACGTAAATTTCACCTGCAAGAATCAGACTGCCGAAAATAATAACGGCAATAATTTTTCCTGCGGTTATATTAAGATTACCCTTTTGAACATCCTCGCTTGTGTTGAAAGCAAGATTGTTCATTGTCTGAGTGAGAGCCGAACTGCAACGCTGTATTTCACCAAGTGAAGCGGAAGCATTAAGTGCCTTTGCATTTTTCAGCGATTCACTGAAATTTTTAACGCTTACCTGTGAATAAATTGAAAGATCTGCTTTTTCAGCCTCATCAATCATGGCGGAAAGCCGATTCATACTCTCGGCGCATTGAGAAATATATTCTTCAAGACCTGCAACATTGTTGGTTTCGATAATCGAAAAACCTCGTTCAATCATTTCATCCCAACCGTCAACATTATCCTCACGCTGTCCGCATAAGTCCTTGTCATACATCGGTGCAATCGCTCTTGCGCTGCCGTTTGCGGAATATCTTTTTGCGGTGAAGCTATCATACATCACGTTAAAGTAATTTTTGCTCTGATATTGCACCGCAGGCTGACCCAATGCAGTAAGTCTGTTAAGATGAGAAATTGCATTGAAAACGATGTTGCCGTCATAGATACCGATTACGGGAATACAACCCTCACCGCTGTTTTCTTCAACCCAAGAAGCAATCTGCTTTGAGTTTGCATCAGTGCGAAGTATCACTTTATCCGCCGCATCAAGACTACTGCAAAGAGAATATATGTCATCATGATATTCCCATGCGTTGTCTATAACCAGAAGTGACTTACCATTAACAGCCTCGATAACGCTTGCAAGCGTCGGTATAGTGCAATCCGAAACTGTACCGTTCGGAGCATACATATGAAATTTTCTCACTTCATCATATGTTACCTGCGAAATATTCCCGAAAGCGGTTTGGCATATTGCCGAAAGCGGCTTATCCTCACACAAAACAAGAACATTATCAGCAGTTTTCTGCACACTGACACTTATCATGTCTGCACCCTTTTCACAGTCGGAAAGTACTGCTTCGAGTGAGTTCGACGGATAAAATGCTGAATCTCCTCTATGTGACATCGACATGACAGGACCGTTATTTTTGAAAAGCATGTCATAATTCACGTTAGTTTCGGCAAAAGCGGAAACAACAAGAACAGACAGCAAAACAAAAATCATGGCAAGAGAAAATAATAATCTGTTGAAAATCTTCATTGAATCAAAATCCTTAATATATGTAAAATACTTTTGCAGTACGTATAAGGCACTGAATATGATAACATAAAATTCACAATTTTTCAATAACTTTAACGCAAAATAATGTGAAATATGCGTAAAAATCTACAAATGACGATTAGGCTTATTTAATTAGTAATGAAGAGTAAGGAATTAGGCATTGCGATCGCGAATAAATCAACAGTCAAATTTTAAATCACCCATCCGCGAAAACAAATTATATGTAACGGTCATCAACCTATTATAATAACAAGCCAAAGAATTTTTCAGCAAATCTCACTGTTTCCATTGCATCTTTTGCATAATGATCAGCATGAATCATGTCAGCATATTCCTTTGTCAAAACCGCACCGCCGACAACTGTTTTCACGTCCGGCAATTTTTCTTTGAGCATTTTAATTGTTATCTCCATAGATTCAACTGTCGTTGTCATCAGCGCGCTTAAACCCACAAGTTTTGCTCCGCTTTTTTCAGCAGCATCAACAACTGTTTCAGGCGGTACATCTTTTCCGAGATCGATAACATCATAACCATAGTTTTGCAACAGCACCTTGACGATATTTTTGCCGATATCGTGAATATCTCCCTTAACTGTTGCAAGAACTATCTTATCTTTTTTCGGTGCATCAGACTTAAGCGATGATTTAACTGCGTCAAAAGCAAAGCCTGCTGCCTCGGCACTCATGAGAAGTTGCGGCAAAAACATTGTTTTTTTCTCAAAGCGTTCTCCAACAATATCAAGTGCCGGAATGATATATTCATTGATAACCTGCATCGGCTCAATATCTTTCAAAAGTTCTTCGGCACATGTGAATGATTGCTGTTTCAGACCTTTAACGATTGCATACATGAGCGGATTCATGGAATCATCATTTTCTTTTGGCACAGCAACTGCCTGTGTTGCCGCGGTCTGAGCCGGAAGATTAGATGCAAAATCTATATATCTTGTGCAACCCTTATCCATACCGTTCAGCGCTAAGAAGCAGTGATACGCTTTCATCATCTGAACGGAATACGGATTCATAATTGCGCAATCGAGTCCGCTGTTGAATGCATTTGCAAGGAAAACAGAGTTTACGTCGTCGCGGTTGGGCAGACCAAAAGATATGTTAGATACACCAAGACTTGTTTTTACTCCAAGTTTTTCTTTGATCAGCCGAATCGAATCAAGAGTGATTTTTGCGCTGTTGTCATCTGATGAAATTGTCATGGCAAGCGGATCAACAACAATGTCTTTTTTGTCAATGCCGTATCCTGCCGCACGGTCAACTATGCGTTTTGCAAGCAGATATCTGCCCTCTGCTGTGTTCGGTATTCCTGCTTCGTCAATTGTTAATGCAATCAGCACACCGCCGTATTTTTTTGCAAGCGGAAGTATCTCTTTCATACTCTCCTCTTTTGCATTGACCGAGTTAATCAACGGCTTGCCGTTGTAGATACGCAAAGCCTTTTCCATTGCATCAGCCTTGACCGTATCAATCTGTAAGGGTAAATCAAGAACTGCCTGAAGTTCTGTTACAGCAGACACCATCATTGCACATTCGTCAATTTCCGGAAGTCCGACATTGACATCAAGTACATGGACTCCCTTTTCCTGCTGAGCAATACCCTCTGATATTATGTAATCAATATTGTTTTCACGCAGTGCCGCCTTGAATTTCGGCTTACCCGTGGGATTTATTCTTTCACCGATGAGAACAGGTTCACCGCCGATTTCCACCGCATGAGTATATGATGAAATGAGTGTGTGATTTTTTTTTGAAGGCGAGGTAAACGGAAGATTTTCTGTTTTTTGAGCCGTCTTTTTTATATATTCGGGTGTAGTTCCGCAACAGCCGCCAAGAACACAAACTCCGATTTCGGCAAATTCCTGCATGACACACGAAAATTCTTCTGCGTCAACATCATAAACCGTTTTGCCGTCAATACTCTTTGGCATGCCTGCATTGGGATTTACGATAACAGGCAGTGAGGAATAATCACAATAAGTTTCAACAATGCCTTTCATCTGATGAGGTCCGAGCGAGCAGTTAACACCGATTGCGTCAACACGAAGTCCTTCAAGCATTGCGATTACTGCAACAGGGTCTGCGCCGGTCATAAGTCTGCCGTTTTCATCATATGCATTGGTCACAAAAATCGGTAAATCGCAGTTTTCCTTTGCCGCAAGTACTGCCGCCTTGGTTTCATACATATCATTCATTGTTTCAATCAAAATAAGGTCTGCACCGCTTTCAGATGCAATTTTTACACTCTTTTCAAAAATTGAAACTGCATCTTCAAAATCAAGATCTCCGAGCGGCTTAAGCATCTTACCGAGAGGACCCATATCAAAAGCAACAAAGCAGTTTTCTTTGTCGCCGTCAAAAAGTTCAATTGCCTTTCTTGCATTGCCGATTGCGGCTTCAATAATTTCATCAAGATTATCGAACTTAAGACAATTTGCGCCGAATGTGTTTGCACTGATAATATTTGAACCTGCTTTAAGATAGTCCAGATGAATATTTGTGATTATATCGGAATGGGAAATATTCCAATTTTCAGGCAGTTCACCCGGCTTTAAACCCGCCGCCTGCAAAAGTGTACCCATTCCGCCGTCAAAATATAATAAAGCTGAGCCGAGTTTATCTTTAATGCTCATTTATTCTTCCTCCCTTATGCCGACAATCGCCGTGACTGATTTGGTCGGCGCCATTAAAAAACTTTCTGAAAGAGTGATTCCGATTTTCCTTTGCGCATCAAGAAACGACAATATATCCTTTTGATGTTCAAGTTTTAAGTCACCGTACCCCGGACTGAACCTCGGTTTTGAAAAAAATCCCTGTTTCATTTCGGCATTGATTTTATTGCACCAACCCTCAACCGCCGCTGATGCAATTGCATCAATCACAACACTTTTTGACGGTTCGGTTCTGCTATATCGCATAATCAGCCTGTCAACTGCTGTGCCCGCCGTTGCGGCAAAAAGATATGCCATGTTGCAATCAGTAAGATTCTTTTCAAGGTTATAACTTTGAACTGTGTCAAAACCTAAATCAATTTTTCCGTCACCCAAAAATTTAAGCGGCACTTTTGTAAAACAAGCCTTATATGACACTGCATCACGCAACAGATTCATACAAAGCGAAAAAAGCCCCTCTATTTCATCAGGAGGGACTTTGGTTTTATATCCCATATAACGAAGAGCTTCCGCTTTATTGATTTCAACTTCGTCAAATGAGGCAAAGCGAAGCTCAATTGAATTCGCTGTCATTATCTGATTATCTCCGAAATGTTATTTTTGATTGCTTGGGCAACATCCGGTCGGTTCATTGAATAAACATGAACCGCGTTGATGCCGTTCGCATAAAGGTCAATAATCTGCTCGGTTGCATATGCAATGCCTGCCTGTTTCATCTTGTTCGGGTCATAGCCATATTTGTCAACGATTCTGACAAATCTCTGCGGCAAAAGCGAGTTGTTCATCGCACAGATTCTTTTGATAGATTTAGCATTTGTCACAGGCATGATTCCTGCCACAACCGGAACGTTGATACCTGCCTCACGTATACGATACATAAAGTTATAAAGAACATTGTTATCAAAGAACATCTGCGTTGTAAAAAACTGACATCCGCAGTCCGCCTTTTCTTTAAGGTGTTTGACGTCCTCAAACGAACTTTCACTTTCGGGGTGAGATTCGGGATAGCACGCTCCGCCAATACAAAAATCGCCTGCTTGAACAATTTCACGTATCAGTTCACTTGCGTAGTGATATTCAAGTTTATCCATATCAAGGCCTTCGGGAATATCACCGCGAAGAGCCATGATGTTTTCGATTCCGTTTGCCTTAAGTTTTTCAAGCTGACTGTGGATTTTTTCCTTGCTTGAAGAAATGCATGTGAGATGAGCAAGAGCCGTTACATCGTAGTTCTTTTGCAGGTTTGAGGCAATTGAAACGGTATAGTCAGACGTACCGCCGCCTGCACCGTATGTAACGCTCATAAACGAAGGCGCAAGTTTTGCAATCTCTTCGGTTGCGGTTTTAATGCTTTCAAATTTATCACTTGTTTTAGGAGGAAAAACCTCAAAAGAAAGCGACGGTTTATCCGCGTTTATTATATCTATGATTTTCATGTTATAACCTCTATTCAATGAGGAATGAGGAGTTAGGAGTGAGGAACGAAGGTTGCGGATAAACAATCGACAACTGATAGTTATTTCACCGCAAAGAATAGATAGTAGTTATTTTATAACTTTTATTAACTATCTAACCGCTACATGTGATTCTATTCGCGGACCGGTGATTTAAAGTCTATTGATATTTATCACGCGACCGCAACTCCTCACTCCTAACTCCTCACTCCTAATTCCTAATTATTTTTATCTCTGCGGACTGAATCTCACTATAAGCACAATCTTCTCCGCATCATAGCCGTACGCAAGTACTCAGTTCTTCAAGCTGTGCATCGGTGCAGGAATTCTGCCACCCCTTGCGATGAACTGCTCTGAAGAAAACTCGTGAACAGGCATAACCGGAGCAGAACCTAACAAGCCGCCGAATTCAAGCATATCTCCAACTTTTTTGCCAACCGCAGGAATAATTCTGACAGCTGTTGTTTTTGTGTTAACAACACCGATTGCGGCTTCATCTGCAATAATTGCGGAAAGCGTGCTTGCCGGTGTATCTCCCGGAACGGCAATCATATCCAAGCCAACTGAGCAAACACATGTCATTGCTTCAAGTTTGTCAAGATGCAGCGCACCGGAAACAGCGGCGGCAATCATACCCTCATCCTCACTGACAGGGATAAATGCACCGGAAAGTCCGCCGACATGGTTACTTGCCATTACACCGCCTTTTTTTACTGCATCGTTAAGCATTGCAAGTGCAGCGGTTGTGCCATGAGTTCCGCAAACCTCAAGGCCCATTTCTTCAAGTATTCTTGCAACCGAGTCACCCTTTGCAGGAGTCGGAGCAAGCGAAAGGTCAACGATACCGAACGGAACACCAAGCCTTGATGATGCTTCCCGAGCAACAAGCTGACCCATACGTGTAATTTTGAAAGCGGTCTTTTTAATGGTTTCGGCAACGACATCAAACGGTTCACCTTTGCACTTTTGAAGTGCATGATAAACAACACCCGGACCGCTTACACCGACATTGATAACACATTCAGGCTCACCCACACCGTGGAAAGCGCCTGCCATGAACGGATTGTCTTCAACGGCATTTGCAAATACAACAAGTTTCGCACAGCCAAAACCTGCTGTGTCAGCAGTCATGTCCGCCGTTTTCTTTATAATATCGCCCATCATCGCAACTGCATCCATATTGATGCCTGATTTTGTATTTGCAACACAAACGCTTGAGCATACTCTTTCAGTTGATGCAAGTGCTGACGGAATGGAATTAATCAAATTGATGTCGCTTTTGGTAAATCCCTTATGTACAAGAGCCGAAAATCCACCGACGAAATTAACACCGCATGTTTTAGCTGCCTTATCAAGTGCAATTGCAAGCGGAGTATAATCGGTTTCCTTACAAGCGGCGGCAACAAGTGAAATCGGTGTAACTGAGATACGCTTATTGACGATTGGAATACCGAATTCTTTTTCAATCTGCTCACCAACTTCAACAAGATGCTTTGCCTTAGTTGTGATTTTATTATAAATCTTATCGGCAACCCTATCTATACTTTCATCACAGCAGTCGAGAAGCGAAATACCCATTGTTATGGTTCGCACGTCAAGATGCTGATTATCGATCATATCAAGTGTTGAGATAATATCCTGCATGTTATTCATAACGAATTCACCTCACACTCTGTACATCAAATCAAAGATATCTTCTCTCTGAGTTCTGATAACAAGACCCATTGTCTTGCCGAGTTCTGCGAGTTCTTCACTCAGATCAGTAACGGATTTTTCGCTGTTTTCCAAATCAATGAGCATTGTCATTGTGAAATACTGCTGCATTACGGTCTGACTGATATCAAGAATATTAACCTGACTGTCAGCAAGATGGGTACACACCTTTGCAATGATTCCGGTTGTATCTTTTCCTGTTACGGTGACGATTGCTTTCATAATTTCGTCCGTCCTTTCAGTAGTAATATCTATACTTTATCTATTCTAATAATTATAAAGCAAAGCACAAAAATGTCAAGTAATCAGTGGCATAAAAATGGAAAAAGTACGGCTTTACAATGGACTGTTTGTAAAGCCGTATTAGATTTTTATTTGTGATCTGAATTTTGCTGTTTTTTATAAGTTTATTCTTCCATCTGCTTTCCGAGAAAACCTGCCGCAACTTGAACCAGTTTAATTTCAGTCTGACTGGGCGCGGCATCATTGCCGTTTGTGAGCACCATCACAGCACCCATGACATCTCCTGCTCCGATAATCGGACTGAGAACGCTAACCTTTCTGTCCACAGAATCGCAAATTGTGAACTCATCCTTATCAGTTGCCAAAATATAATTTGCTCTTCGTTCCATATAGCTTTCTGCCATTGGAGAAATGCGCTTGTCCATAACATCTTTTTTCGGTATACCTGCCGCAGCAATAACATGATCTCTGTCGCATATCACGGCAGGCAATCCGGTCGTTCGGTTGAGCACCTCAACATACTGCTTTGTGTAAGGACCAAGCTCTCCTATCGGCGAATATTTTTTAAAAATCACTTCACCATTGGTATCGGTGTAAATTTCCAGCGGGTCGCCTTCTCTGATACGCATGGTGCGTCTGATTTCTTTGGGAATTACAACTCTGCCGAGGTCGTCAATTCGTCTGACTATTCCTGTTGCTTTCATATATATTAACTCCTTTTGCATTTTCTTCTTTTGCCCTAATATTATTTTATCCTTTTTGCGTTTTATGCATGGGAGTTTGATGGCGAGTTGAACAGCAATAATATTTTTTATTTTTATAATGTTAATATTTCAATTACACATCATAACAATAAAACCTTCAAAAACTTAGATTACACTTCGATTCCGTATTATCAAATATGCAATCCAAAAAGACCTTTCTTTTTATCCTGTTCTTCTTTCCTTTCAACCGAAATCACTTTATAGCCTGTTTTTCCGATTGCCGAGGTCAATTGTTCGTCAGAGATGTTCTCCTTTGTTAAGATCACCGCAGTTGCCTTTTTGTGCGACGCAGTCACTTTTTTTATTTTAAAATTGCTGCGAATAACATCACAAACATGATTTTCACACATTGAGCATGCCATACCGTCAATTTTTACTGTAAGCTTTAACATCTGTTTTTCCTCCGTTTATTATATCAATGTTGCCTTTGAGATATTCTCCTGCAAGTGTATGATCACCCTGCTTTGCAAGTTTTCCTTTGTCCATAATGAACACCCTGTCGCATAATGCCTCTGCACAGCGAATATCATGTGTTACCGTGATTATCGTTGTACCGTTTTCACGATGCATTTTGTTTATCGTGCGGACAATTCTTACAAGATTGTCATAATCCTGCCCGACAGTCGGTTCATCAAGAAAAATCACATCCGGCTCACCTGCACAAATTGCTGCAATGCTCGCTCGTCGCTTCTGACCTTCTGAAAGTGACTGAGGATGCCTTTCTTCAAGACCGTCGAGTCCAAGTTCAGATATAAGTTCCTTGGCTTTTTCTTTTGACGATGCTCTATATGCAACCTCGTCAAGTAAGGTCGGCATAAAAAGCTGATATGATGGGTTCTGATATACAAAACCGACCTTTTCAAACCACTTGCTTGTTGGCTTTTTTCGTTTATCTTTTGGCAATATCGTCTGAGTCAGCTCACCGTCGGAAAGTTTGTTAAGTCTGGCAAGCACACGCATGAGTGTTGTCTTTCCGCAGCCGTTTTCACCAAGCAGAACGATTCTGTCACCACGATAAATATCAATGTCAAGTCCGTCAAGTATATTCCTTACAGACGGACAAAATGTAAGATTTCTTCCGCTGATTATCGGCTCTTCGCTTATATCATTTGATAGACTTTCATGTTCGATTATTTTTATCGTATCAATAAAACTGCTTTTTTCCTCGTTTGTTTTAATCTGCTTATTTTCAATACTGCAAACTCTGCTAACAAACGGCAATACCATATCAAGCCTGTGTTCAACAATCAATATTGCATATCCGTCAGCGGAAAGATTTTTGAGCGTTGATAAGAGCATGTTTGCCCCCTGTTTATCGAGATTCGCAAGAGGTTCATCAAGAATGATAATTTTTTGCTTCATTGCAAGCGTTGAGGCTGTCACAAGGCGCTGCTTTTGTCCGCCGGAAAGTGTTTTTGTTGCAGCATCGGGTGAAAGCTGCATAAGTTCAGTGCTAAATTTTATACGGTTTTCAATTTCATCTTGCGGTATATTGAAGTTTTCACAACCAAACGCAATTTCATCACAAACTTTATCATAGACAATCTGCTCATCTGCATTTTGCAAAACAGTTCCGATAAGTTCGGCGCGCTTAGATATTTTTTGTTTGGTCACATCCTCACCGTTAATATAAACCTTGCCTTTAAGCTTTCCGCTCGTGATGAATGGAATAACTCCGTTTATAATTGAAAGCAGTGTGCTTTTACCCTCACCCGAAAGTCCCGATAGGAGCACAAATTCACCGTAATCGAGAGTAAAGTTGACATTTTCAAAAATATGTTTTTCTTCGGTATACGCAAATGAAACATCTTCAAGTTTTAATGCACAAGACATTTGAGTACCCCCGTTCCTGCCATAGCAAAAAATACAAGAAATAGAAAAATGAAATCTCTAACTTTGACCGACACAGGTCTGTATATCGTGGCAGCACTGTTGTCAATCTGAAATCCCCTTGTTTCAAGCGAAAGCGATAAGATATCGGAAATCCCGATAATGCGCATAATGAGCGGCAACAGAAATGCGCGATAGATACAGTCAGGGCGATACCATGCCATTTTGACACCGCGCACACGCATAGCTTCCCAAATTTGCCTTATCTCACTGATGATGATCGGAATAAAGCGAATAGTTATCAACATACCTAATGTTATCATTCTGGGACATTTCATTTTGTTAAGACAGCGTATGAGTTCAGCCGGCGGAACGGAAATCATCGGAACAGCACACACTCCGAGCAATATCATTCTGCCAACCGTCTGCCAAAATGATGTTATACTGCGATTAGTGATAAATGCTAAACCGCCTACAATAAGACCGAGGATAAGCATTGCCGAAAGAACCTTAAGAGTGCTTTTTGCCATGCCAAATGAGAAATATATCATCAGCATTAATGCAGCAAAAGCAAATACCCACAGGCTTTTTGAAATAAGCATACCGAAAACAAGACCTGCAATCGATACAAAAAACGAGATAAGCGGATAGAACGGCTTTTTGACGGTAAATGAATCAAGCATCTGCGTTTTCCTCTTCGCCATATGGTTTCAGCTTGCCTGCTTTCTGAAGTTCTTTTGCAATTTTCATTCCGATTGCCGAACCTATGAAACCAAGAACAACTGTACCGATTGTGACAAGAACGGCAGAAGTCGGATTAGTAACAATTTCAGCAAAACTTGTTCCGTTGAGCCACATTGAGAAAAGAATCGTAACGGGAACTGTCAATGGCATCCATAAACCTGCTGTCACAAAAACAGATGCTTTGTTTTTATAACCGCGAAAAATAAGCATAACAATTAGTTCGGCAACAAGACCTGCAACAAAGTTGTTAAAGAACATAACAGGTGACATAAATGCGAGCGGAGCACCCGAAAAAATACCCATTATCGTCATTGCACCCGGCTTTCTGACTTTCATCAGGCCAACTGCGCAAAAAAGAGCATAAAGCGGTGCGGCAACCATGTTGCGCAGACCGAAAACGGTTGTATGCATAACAAGCGGCATTGTGATGCCTCCGGCAAGAGTCATGGCTGCGGCAAGTATTGCAAGAAAAACAAAATCTTTAATCTGGAATTTTTTAAACATGGTCTATCTCCTTTTCTTCTTTTTCAAGTTGTTTCTTTTCTTTTATTGTGCAAACAACGTGGCGTATTGTGGAATACGGATGAACAAAAATCATTCTCGGACCGGAAAATCTCATAACATCTTTGATTTTCGCCCTCATTTCAGGCTTGTAACAATGTACTTTACAGTTTGAACAGAATGTTTTTGTTTTCATGAACGGGCATTTGTCCGATCGCTGACACGCATAATCAGCAAGTTTCTGACATTCACTGCACATTTCTTTTTTGTGACCGTGTTTTTTTCTGCAATAAAGTGCAATCATTTCAGTCACCATATCTTTTTCAAATTGTCTTTTTTCGTTGATATCCATCAGCTCATCCTTCCGTTTTCAACCGAGTAAACCATATCGGCAATCTGCATTGTTGATTTTCTGTGTGAAACAAGAACAACCGTTTTGTTGCTTCTTTCTTCATTCAAAGCTTTTAAGATAACCGCTTCGTTAAGACTGTCAAGATTACTTGTGGGTTCGTCAAGCAAAATCAAATCTGCATCATGCAAAAATGCTCTTGCAAGTCCTATTCTTTGCTTTTCACCGCCCGAAAGTGTGTCGCCGAGTTCGCCGACATCAGTATCATATCCATTCGGCAGACTCATGATAAAGTCATGCACCGACGCTTTTTTGCCGGCTTCAATGATTTCCTCATCGCTTGCATCAAGTTTTGCAATTCTGATGTTGTTTTTGATGCTGTCACGGAACAAATGTGTATCCTGAGTGACAAAGCTTTCCATATCACGAAGATTTTTTGTGTTAATTTCATTGATATCAGTATCTGAAATTTTAATTTTTCCTTTTTGCACAATCCAAAAACGCATGAGAAGTTTCAGCAGTGTTGATTTACCGCTGCCGCTTTTTCCTTGGATGCCGACGATACTGTTTTGCGGTACACTAAGCGAGATATTATCAAGGATAGTTTCTTCGCCATATGCAAAAGTAACATTTTCAGTTTTCGCGCCGCTGAAAGCTATTTCATTTTTGCCCGATATCTCCTCTGCAACAGGTTCTTCTTCAAGAATATCAAGCACTCTGTCACCTGCCGCAAAAGTATATTGCAAACCGCTTCCGAGATTTGAAAGTGCAACACACGGACCAAACGAGCTCATAAGAGCAACAGTTGAAACCACAACACCGTCCGCACCAATCATGCCTTTTTTATAGAGAGAATACGAAGTGAGAAGCATTAATAAATCGAAAATCAGTATAACAGTATTGGTTATTGCAATGTTTCTTCCTGTAGTGTCCTTGACATGTTTTTCATCCGCTGAAAGTTCAGAAGTTCTTTTGTTCATCTCTTCAAGTCGATTTTTTCCGCAGCCATATTGAAGTATTTCATTAACACCGTGAAGAGAGTCAAGAACAAATGAACTAAGTTCACCGGACTTGCTTCTGAATTTTATTCCGTCGTCACCGCTGAGTTTTGATATGATCAACGGAACGATCACACCAACTGTTATATATGCACACAAAGCAAGCAACGCAAGATAAGCATTATAACTGCCGATAAACACGCACATGATAACCGTAAACACGGTTGCAATGCATATCGGCGAAATTGTGTGAGCATAGAACACTTCAAGCAATTCAATGTCTGATGTAATAACCGAGATAAGGTCGCCCTTGTCCCTACCCTCAAGTTTTGCAGGACAAAGTTTGCGAAGAGCAGTGAACACTTTCATTCTGATGAGAGCAAGAAGTTTGAACGCAATGAAGTGATTACAAGCCTGTTCAGCATAGCGAAGCAAACCTCTCACAACGGCAAAAATTAAAACAGATGCAAAAATCAGCTTAATTGACGGTGCATTAAATCCAAGTGAACCGACAACAGCAAAACCACCGAAAATTGTAATAAAACTTGCACAAAGATTGCCGATAACACCCATTAAAATTGCAAGTACCATATAACCGGCCAACGGCTTTACAAGGCCTACAAGGCAAGTCATAATTTTAAAATTACTTCTCTTTTTCATCAGTGCTCACCGCCTTTTCCGTAATTTTCAAGTTCACGCTGTGCATTAAACAAGCGTGCATAAATGCCCTCGTGATTCATCAATTCATCATGCTTTCCGCTTTCACACACATTGCCTGATTCGAAAACATATATATTATCTGCATCAACTGTGTTTGCAAGGCGGTGTGAAATAACAATAACCGTCTTTTCCTTTTTAAGTTCATAAATAAGCGACATGATATCATTTTCGCTTTCAATGTCTATATTGGAAGTGGCCTCATCAAAAATATAGATCTTAGTATCATGAAGCAACGCTCTTGCAAGTGCCAGTCTTTGCCTTTGACCTCCGGAAAGATTAGATGCTTTTTCATTAAGCGTCGTGTCAAGTCCGTTTTCGCTATTAAGAAAACCGGCAAGTTTAACTTGTTCAAGAACATTCCAAAGTTCTTCATCAGAGGCATCGGCCTTTGCCATAAGCAGATTTTCTCTGACCGTGCCTTTGAAAAGATAACTGCTGTGACTGATATATGTAACGGACTTCATAAGACTTTCTTCAGATATTTGCGAAAGTTCTGTTCCGCCAAGTTTCACGCTGCCGGCATAACCCTTGTTTCTTCCTGTCAGTATGTTTGCAACGGTCGATTTGCCGCAGCCGCTTTCACCGACAACTGCCGTAAGCGATTTTTCTGGAAACTGCATGCTGATACCATGAAGTATTTCTCTTTCCTCATTATAAGAAAAACTTAAATCATCGACTGTAATTTCTGAACTGCTGCCGACATTTTTTGTACCTTTACTGCTGTCGTCCTCAGTTTCAAGAAATTTAAATATCTTGTCGCTTGCGGCCATACCGTTCATGGCAATGTGGAAAAAACTGCCGAGTTGACGCATCGGGATGAAAAAATCCGCGCTGAGTAAAATAATGAGCATGCAGCCATGCAGGCTGACGTTACCTCTGAGATACTGAGAAACTGAAATAATCACGCCAAGTGCCGCACCGCCATAGGCTATGGCATCCATGACTGAAACAGAATTGAGCTGCATGGTAAGCACTTTCATAGTGATTTTTCTGAACTTTTCCGATTCTTCAGCCATTTGCTTACTTTTAAAATCATCTGCCTGATAGATTTTCAGTGTTGTGAGTCCCTGGAGGTTTTCAAGGAAAGTGTCACCGAGAGATGTATATTGTCCCCAATACTTTGAAAGAAGTTTTTTTGCAAACTTCTGAATTGCAACAATCGTAACGGGAATAAGCGGAACACAAACCATAAGCACAATCGCAGACGGTACATTCACAAAACACAGAACAACAAACAATGTCAGCGGTGCCGCCATTGCATAAAAGAACTGCGGCAGATATGAGCCGAAATATGTTTCAAGCTGATCCACACCCTCAACTGAAAACTGAACAAGTTCGGAACTTCTGACCTTATCCTTATATGAACTGCCCAGACTGAGCAGCTTTAAATATATCTTTTCACGCAAGCATTTTTTAACCGTACTTGAAGATTTATAAGACATTCTTGTTGACACACGTGCGCAAACGAAACGAACGATTATTGCAGCAATGACCGTTGCCGCAAGCGCAAACATATTCATTTGTTCAGCACCGTCAACAAACAAGCTTGCAAGAAAGCCCGTTATAACTCCCATCATAACGATATTTGCGCAAAGCGACAGCCATTGTACAATAACATTGAGTGCAATATACTTCTTACTTTGCGGAACAATCTTCATCAGTCGCTTATCAATCATTTTCCTTCTTCCCTTCCGTAAAAGCGTTACTTATCAAAATAGCAATCAGGGTAATTATCGCAAGTACAAGGGCAATAATTGCAATCGGATAAGCTGAAGAAATTTCAACCGTTGCAGTCTGCTCAACTACTGCATTATTCGCAACAGCTGTTGCAGGCTGATTATCTATTGCCGTTGCGGTTACCTGTGTAGGTGCAGAAGTCGGTTGCGTCGAAGTCACAGGCGCCGCGGTTGTTGAAACTGTTGTGTTCTCAGTTGTTGCTGCGGTCGTCGCTGGTGCTGCAGTAGTTGTTTGTGTAGCTTGCTGTGCAGCGGCTTCAGTACTCGGCTCAGTACTTTCCGAAACAGATGTATAGGTCACTTCTTTAGCACTGTCATAGTCAATTTTCACTCTTGCCGACGGTTTCATAGGCATGATCGAAGCTGAAAACTTAACACCAACCAGCTGTTCGTCGCCGCAAAGCGGAAAACGATAGCCGACATCATATGTTGTTCCGCCGATTTCAACATTGCTCACTGTTTCAGCTTCTGTTGTGTCGCCCTCAACAGAGCCATCGTTATAATACCAAAAGTTCAGATTGCTGATATCTGAATCAGTTACCATCGTCAGATATTTCTTACCGTTTTGGTTTTCAATGAGTGCTGTGTTAAAGATATACTTGTCGCCCATTGACGTCTTGTCTTTTTCGGCATGGATCAATGTTATCGGCACTTCATATTTTTTACCGTTCTCAAGCGAAACAGCAAAAGCACCGCATGTTAAAACAAGCGCAAAAATACACACCGCCATAAAAATACTGATAATTTTTTTCATTAAAAGACCTCCTCAATCCAGTTAGATGTCGCTAACCTTCGCTCATAAAATATGCATACAAGTTAGGTATAACTAACTGCATGCCTTAAACTATGCGGACGGCCACAGTTACCATCCGCTAACTTTATCAATATATATTATTCTTTTGTAAAAGTCAATATATTTTTTAAAATTATTCATGATTTGTTAATATGCTTGATACATTTGAGTGGATGCATCTGAACAATGTTGTTCAGATGTGCACAATTAATAAAAATCCCTGTCCGACATAAGACAAGGATTCTTAAAGATTTATATATCATTCACCGTCAATCAAACTTTCATCGCTAAAATAAAAGCGTTTCACTCTCGGCATAAATGTACACACAACTTCATAGTCAAAGCTGTGACACAGTTTTCCGAGAGTTTCAGCAGAGATTTCTTCATCGCCGCTTTTTCCCATTATTACCGCCTTATCACCTACATTGACATCAGGTATATCAGTCACATCAACCATTATCTGATCCATACAGACCTTACCTCTGATTGGCGCTTTTTTTCCGTTAATAAGCACCCAACCGGTATTTGAAAGACATCTGTTGTATCCGTCTGCATAACCTATGCTTACAGTTGCAATTTTCCTGGTATCATCTGCAATATAAGCGTGGCCGTATCCGATTCCTGTGCCTTTCGTAACCGTGTGAATGTGAACAATATGGCTGATAACTTCCATAGCAGGTGTAAGACGAACTCTGCTTTTCATCACTTCGTCAGAAGGATACATTCCATAAAGCGAGATACCCATTCGCACCATATCATAATGCTTGTCAAAATCGATAATACCTGCACTGTTGCAGATATGCTTAATCGGTATGTTGACACCGCGCTTTTCAAGAAGAGCAATGAAATAATCAAATTTTTCTGTTTGTTGGTTTGCAGAAGTTTTATCGGAATAGTCCGCTTTGGCATAGTGGCTGAACAAACCTTGAAGTTCTATACCTTTAAGGAGTGATATCTGCTTTACTATATCAGCGCTTTCTTCATCAGGCTTAAATCCGATTCTGCTCATACCTGTGTCAACCGCAATATGTATCGGTGCTTTTTCGCCTATGCTCTCAGCTACTTGAGAAAATTGTTTTGCTTCGTTCAAGTTATATATCGTTGGTGTGATATTCTCGCGAATAATCATTTTATATTGAGTAGGATTGGAATATGACAAAATCAAAATAGGATTTGCTATTCCCACCCTGCGAAGTTCAATCGCCTCTTCAACCGAAGCAACTGCAAAAAAATCCGTTTTATCTTTTAAAAGCTCAGCCACTTGAATCGCACCGTGACCGTATGCATCAGCTTTAACAACCGCGCAGACCTTGACACTCGGCTGTACTCTCTTTTTCAATGCATTAAAATTATTTTCAATTGCATCAAGATTGATTTTTGCAAACGACCTGCAATAACTTGGATGAGCGTTTGTGTATGTCATCAAGGTCAATTCCTTTCATACAAGATACTTAGTCTGTTTCTTTCATAAACTCATCAAGAACCTCATCTTGAATCGCTTTTAAAAGCTGCGGTGCCTTTCCGCCGACCTTTTTGCCGTCAATCTCTTCAGCGGCAAGGCAAAGCGAACCCGATGAAGATACAATAACCTCATCTGCATCAAAAAGTTCTTCAAGCGTGAACGGATATTCATCAACTCCGATACAAAGTTTCTTGCAAGCTTTGATAAGATGTGCCCTTGCAATACCCGGCAGAATCAAATGGTCGCATGGTGCTGTTTTGAAAATGCCGTCTTTTATGATTGAAACGTTGCTGTGTGCACATTCTGTCACACGTTCTCCCCTATGAAATACTGTTTCATCACAGCCAAGTTCTTTTGCTTTTTGCGATGCCATAACGCTCGGCAGTAAGTTGAGCGTTTTAATGTTGCAATGCAGAAAACGTGTATCTTCCATTGTATGCAATTTAATTTTTGCATATGTATCAACAATATCTTTTTCGGTAAGCGTGATCCAAAGGTTGGCTTTTGAACCGTCAGTCAAAAATGCATGATTACGTATACCTGTTCCTCTTGTTGCCTGCCAGTAAACAAACAAATTTCCGCTGTCCATTTTGGCAACCATTTCGTTGAGTATATCTTTCAATTCCTGCTTAGATACACCGAGTTCAATTTTCAAAAGAGCCGCACTGTTAAAGAAGCGGTCTATATGCTCATCTATAGCAAAAATTTTATAATTGCGGCTGTAAGTTGCATCATATACACCGTCACCGAAATAGCTTACCCTGTCGTTCATCGGGATCATCATTTCATCGATCTCGCCAAACTTCCCGTTATAATATCCTAAGGTTTTCATATTATACTCCTTTTTAATTAGGAGTGAGGAATGAAAAGTTGCAGTCGCGAGGAAAACTCCATCTGTCTTTTAACCATTTATCCGCGAATAAATATTACAGACAACGGATTCTCTCTGCGGATTCAATACTAACATCCGGTGCAATCTATCCCGCATACATCTTCATTCTTCACTATTACCTATTACTTATCACTAAAGGGTGCAGCCCTATAGGACAACACCCTCGCCTTACTGAAATTATATACTTAATAAAACCCGTTGTCAACACGGTGAAAGCAATTTTCAATCAGCCGTTAAGAAGTTTGAAATTATTTTTGTTTGACTTGTAAAGTTCTTTGTAAACTGCAAAATTCTTGTCATAAGCCGCTTTATTTGCAGGGTTTGGCTTAAAGATCTTATCTGCTTTGATAAGTTTTCCTGCTTCATCAACACTGCCGATAATACCGAGTCCTACTGCAACAACAACAGCCGCACCAACTGCACCGACATTCTGCGGACTTGCAACAGTTTCAACCGTTCTGCCTATACAGTCTGCAAGTATCTGGCTTGTTGAATCGGCAAGCGCTCCGCCGCCTACGAAACGAATGATCTGAGATGTGGGAGTCTTTTTCTCGACTATCTCAAGCATCCAGCGCATATGGAAACAAACACCCTCTGCAACGGCTCTGATAAGTTCTCTTTTGCTTGTTTCAAGGCTGATATTGAAGAACATTCCCTTTGCGTTGGGATCTTCAAACGGACAGCGATTACCGTGAAGCCACGGAGTGAAAATAACACCGTTCGAACCAGCCGGAACTGACTGTGTAACATCTGACATATATTGATAGAGATTGGTGTACTGGCTTTCCATATCCTCTGCAACATGGGTCTTTTTGAGGTAAACACCGATTTCATCAAGTGCAAGATGATCTTTTACCCATTCAAGACACTTACCTGCTGTTTCAAGTTCAGCAAAATAATTGTAAAGTCCAGGCTGAGCACCGACTGTTGATGCCATGAGTGCAGCAACGTCAACAAGACTCTTGTCAACAACGGTTGATACCCAACCGGAAGTGCCCATATAAATATGTGTGTCAAGTTTTTTTACTGCGCCTGCACCAACACCGATGAGTGATGCATCTCCGCCGCCGCCGTAAACTGCTGTATTTTCTGCAAGTCCGAGTTCTTCAGCCGCCTGCTTGGTAAGTCCGCCCACATAATCTGTTGACTTGATAATTTTTGCCAGATGCTTCATGTCAACACCGAACATTTTACACATTTCGGGACTCCAGCAGTGCTTGCCTTCATGATTATCATAAATAAGAGTTGCAAAAGCTGAGTCCTCGGTCATGATAAACTCGCCTGTCATTCTTGCAATGAGCGCCTCTTTAACATCGAGCCATTTATGTACATGTCTGAAATTTTCGGGTTCGTTATCCTTTACCCAAAGATATTTATAAACCGGGTCTTTAACACTGACAGATGCAGCACCTGTAATTTTAAGTGATTTAAGCACTTTTGAAATTTCGCCGCCTGCAACCTGAACACCGTGAGCCATATATTTTTTCAGTTCCTTTTTAGCTCTCTGATCCATGTAACTCATGGCTCTTCTGACAGGCATACCTTTTTCATCAACAAGAACCAATCCCTGCATCTGTGAGCAGAAAGAAATTCCGTCAATACTCTCCGGCTTGATTTTTCCTTTTTTGATTACCTTGCGCGTTGTGTTGCACATTGCCTGCCACCACTCGTTCGGATCCTGCTCTGCTCCGCCGTCAGGAAAAACATAAAGTTCATAACCCTCATTGGCATCGGCAATAAGCCTGATATCCTCATCAATTTCAAAAAGACAGGTTTTAACACCGGTGGTTCCGATGTCATAGGCTAATGCATAATTCATATTAAACAATCCTTTCACGGTTAGGCATCTCTAAAAACTCTGTGCACGAAATCCGGCACGACCTTTTGCGTCATATCGCCCAAAAATCCTCGTTAATACACAAAGTATTTGCCTGCGGTTTTCAAGCAATCTGACAGCAAAAAATTCACACCGTCTTTATGCCCTCAGTTTTTAGAGATTCCCAATTTGTTATTTTCATTTTCTGCAATATTGTATTCAATACATATCACACAATTTTTCACTGATTTGAATATGCAGTGTGCATCGGCGGCTGCTTTGGTTCAAGTGCAGCTTTGATGAATCTGAGAATGTTCTCAATTGCAAATTCATCTTTTTCAAAGATGTCATTGCCTGCATAAATTTTATATCTTTCGCTGTAATACTCACACGCATAGGAAAACTGAACGTTGGTGAGCATGTTATCAACAAGGAAAGCAGCCATGCCCGGATCAATGTCCGTGCGTATATCCCCTGCAACCTGTCCCTGGATGATTGCATGCTTATATGCCTGGGCAGTGATAGTTTCCATTTTTTGAGCAAGCCGACTGCCGAGTTCAGCATTGCTCTCGGTTGTAAATTCATTATACAGCTTGATCAGAACACAGTTTTTACGTGAGAACTCAATTGCAGCTCTCACAAGTTTTTCAAGCTTAATCATAATATCTTCATCCGAAGATATCACACTGCCGAGAATTTTTTCGAGGGAATCGACTCCGTAATTTACACTGGTTAAAAAAAGGTCTGTTTTGGTTGCAAAATATTTATAAAGCGAGCCAACGCTTACTTCGGCTTTTTTGGCAATGGTGTTGATATTAGCATTTTCAAAGCCTTTGGTTGCGAATTCTGAAACAGCAACACTGAGAATTTTATTTCGTTTTTCTTGCGGAATATTATCAAACGTCGGTTTATGAAAGACAGCATCTGCTTCCATTGTCATTAAAAATCCCTCTCTAACACAATAAGTCTATTTTACATTTATAATATTGTAACAATTATACAAGCAAAATGCAAGTAAAAAATGAAAGATAAAAACTATTTAATCTGACGAAAAATATGTTGTTTTTTAGAAAGACACCAACATAAACAGCATTTTTTTGAATTAACATCCAAAATCTTAGTAAACTTACACCCTCTTTCGGTTGAAATTTTTGCAAATATAAAGTATAATATATATTTACAGAAGATGAAAGTATTCATCATTTCGGTATGATTGACTTTTAAATCATCTTAACAATACTCCGTGAAAGCAAAGGAGAATTTTCATGAAAACCTATCAACTGCATATCATTCGTCACGGACTTACCGCAGGCAACCTTGAAGGATTATATATAGGACACACCGATGTTCCTCTTTGCGAGGACGGAATCGCTCAAATTGAGGAAATGAAACGCGATATGATCTATCCTCAGTCACAGTTTGTTTTTTCCGGTCCACTCAAGCGCTGCACTCAGACATCACAGCTTATCTATCCCGATGTCAAGCCAATTATCATTCAAGAACTGACTGAATATGACTTCGGTGAGTTCGACGGAAAAAATGCTGCCGAACTTCACGAAAAGCAGCCGCTTTTTGACAGATGGCTTGCAGGTGAACCCGGAATAAAGCCTCCTTTCGGAGAAAGCAACATTGAGTTTACAGAAAGAATCTGCTCCTGCTTCGTCAAAATCGTTGACGGCATCCTTAAAACAGGCACTGACAATGCGGCTGTTATCACTCACGGCGGTGTCATAATGACCTTGCTTGCAAACTTTGCTTTGCCCGAAGCAGAAGCACACGAATGGATGACTCCGTCAGGCTGCGGATATACTCTTCGCATCACCCCGTCACTTTGGATGGCAGGCAAAAAGCTTGAAGTTATCGAAGAGATACCGATGATGGCAGAAAAAGATGAAGGCAACTACTATGACGGTTGGGACTACTATCCTGACCCATATGACGATGACTTTGATGTAAGTGAATATATTAATTGAGGAGATAAGGTATGAACATACTCGTTCTCGGTGACGTTGTTTCATCAAGCGGCTGCCGTTTTGTCAGGCAGAAACTGACGGCATTGAAAAAACTGAAACATATTGATTTGTGCATTGCCAACGGTGAAAACAGCGCAAAAGGCAACGGCATCACTCCGGACTCGGCAAACTATCTTTTTGCAAGCGGTGTTGACTTCATCACAGGCGGCAACCATTCTTTCAGAAGAAGCGAGGTATATCCTCTGCTTGACGAACGTGACGATGTTATCCGTCCGTATAATTTTCCGCTCGCTGCACCGGGTAAAGGTGTCGGCATAATCGACATGGGCAGGACGAGAGTCGCTGTGATAAATCTCATGGGTACAATGTATATGGAGGCTCTTGCAAACCCGTTTTATGCTTGTGAACAGGCTTTAAAAGAAACTGACGGCTGTAAAATCGTTCTTGTTGATTTTCATGCAGAAGCAACATCTGAAAAAAAGGCACTCGGCTTTTATCTTGACGGCAAAGTGTCAGCTTTCTTCGGCACACACACACATGTTCAAACAGCTGATGAATGTATTTTGCCGGGCGGCACAGGATATATAACCGACCTTGGTATGTGCGGAACATATGACAGCGTTCTCGGTGTTGACAAAAACATCGTTATAAATAAGTTTCGCACAAATCTTCCCGCCAGATTTGACACAGCCGACGACCTCGAATGTATGATAAACGGATGCATTTTTGAGATTGACGAAAAAAGCGGCAAATGTGTTGATGTGGAAAGAGTTTCAATTAGATGAGAAACTTAATTCAATGAGGAATGAGGAATTATGGTCGCGGTGAAAATAGAAACAATTATTAATCATTAAACCGCGAAAAACAGCAGATGCTTCAGTTAGAAAGTTATTATAATAACAAGTTATAAAATAGTTGCTATCATGCTTTGCGGCTAAAAAACTAAATGTTATTGCCATCTTACCCGCGACATTCGTTCCTCACTCCTAACTCCTCATTCCTAATTATTTCTCCCTTTGCGGACTCAATCTTATGATTTGTACAATCTCCCCCGCAATATGAGCCGTGCGCAAGCACCGCAATTACGCATTAAGCATTACGAATTACGCATTAATTAAGAAAGGTTGTGGCTTCAGATATAATGAAAAAATTCAGAACAATTTTATTCTTTGTTGCTCTGATTATGCTAGTGTTCTGCTCCTGCCGAAACGAAGCCGTGCAAACGGCTGAACTTTCCGAAACATCTCAGGAAGTGACGGAAACGACCACTGACCAAAGTAAAAACGATCGTTTTATTACCTTGGGATATTACGGGCACTACACTATGAATCCTTTTACAACAAAGAGTAAAACAAACAAAAATGTTCTGTCACTGGTCTATGACTCGCTGTTCAAGTTGAACGATTCATATGATCCGCAGCCGATTATTGCAGACTCATATTCAGTCAAAGGTAAAACTCTGACTGTTAAACTGAAATCCGATCTGCATTTTTCGGACGGAGCGGCATTATCAGCGGCAGATGTTATTTATTCATTCAATCAGGCAAAAAAAAGCGCTCTTTATTCAAGCAGACTTTCAAATTTCAAAGCGGCAGCCTCAGATGACGGCGGTGTTGTGTTCAGTCTTAAAAGTGCTGATATTTATGCAGTTAACTGTCTTGATTTTCCTGTTGTTCGTGCAGGCACGGCTGAAGATACCTTACCTGTCGGAAGCGGAAGATATATAATCTCAAAGAAAGGCAAAACCTATCAGCTTAAAGCGAACAAGGAATATAACCTTTCTGAAGAAATGGAACAGCAACAAATCAACCTGCTTGACATTAACACAACAGAAAATGAACTGTACCTGTTACAGATCGGAGATTTATCGTTCGTATATGACGACATGAGTTCCGATAAGGAGCGAAGCAAAATCAATGCTAACACAATCCCGATTGCACTCAACAATTTGGTGTTCCTCGGTTTTAACAATCAAAGCGAAGTGCTTGACACAAATGTGAAAAATGCGATTGCATCGGCAATCGACAAGCAAACAATTTCCGGCACTGCATATGACCTGCTTGCCAAGCCATGTGCAACACCGTTTAATCCCGATTGGAGTGAAGCAGAAATATTCTCACGCGAGAATATCACACCCGACACAATAAAATCAGCAGAACTTCTTGAAAAAAGCGGATATATTTTCGCGTATAAAAACAATAAGTTCCGTTCAAAAAACTTTGAATTCATAGAGCTTAATCTTATTGTTGCAAACGACGATTCAAGAAAAGTTGAATGTGCCAAGCTTATCGAGCAGCAGCTTGAAAGTGTCGGCATATCAATCAAAATAGAAAAGCTTGATTATGAAGAATATAAAACCCGGCTTAACAACAGCGACTTTGACCTCTATATAGGCGAAACCAAGCTAAAGCCGAATATGGATTTATCGGTTTTCTTTTCCCAAAACGGCGCGGCAAATTACACTATCGATTCAAAATCAACCGTCGCAAATGCATATTCTGACTTTATAAGTGGCAAAATTGATATATCGACCTTTGTTCAGGTTTTCAATGAATATAAACC
>JAMPDR010000035.1 GCA_023665555.1 Ruminococcus sp. | reverse complement strand
TAATACTGATGCCTTTTTCAGCTAACATTTCCGACATGGCTTCAACTGCCTTGTCGTACTTTTCCTGACCGTGCAGGTCTTTGTAAATCTGTTCGATTGCTCCGACAACAGTCTTTGCAACATCTTTTTTGGTTTTGCTGTCGCAGTGTTTCTGATAGATGTTTTTCACAACAATGCCGATATAACCTGCAATCGCAGTCACAATGGCATATAAAATTGTTGTTGCGTATTCACTGATAAATTCTTTTAAAATTTCCATAATAAAATCCTTTCATAAAAAAATAAAAACTGTACTTGTCCATGCTTGACAAAATACAGTTTTTTGTATATACTAAAAATACAAGAGGGGCTGCGATAAGCGGTTACCACCCTCAAAAAAGTTGAAAAGAATAATCGCCGTTTTTTTTGAAGATGTGGGCGATTATTTCTTTTTATGCTCGAGAACTAACACCGTTAATTCAACTACACTTATGATTACAAGAAAAAATGTAAACAAATTTTCATATGTAACATACTGCATCAGCATCACCCCCTTGCGAGGGTGAGAATTGTAACCGCTCACCGTTATCCAGCGCACCTCAGGGCAGTCATTTTCGTGACTGTTCTATTAATATACCATTTTTACCGTATTTTGTCAAATTGTATTTCAGATTGTCGCCGACAACAACATCGGCGGCATTATTAACGTCTGCCGCAAATTAATATTATTTTTTTCGATTTATCGAAAATATATAAAAACTTGCGGCAGTTATAACGTCTGCCACTGGGACACAGGTTCGGCAAATGAGCCGCTATGTGCGGGCAGTCCTATCAAAAATTACATACCTTAGGGCGGTTCGGTCGGCAATGCAAGAAATTTATTATGTATATCGTCCATGACACCGTTCGCACCGAGTGAATGATATTGCTGCCAACAATTTTCAAAATTTTCCTTGGCATATATCGGTGCATACCCGGCTTCGAAATATTTGTTCCAATCCTTAATCATCTGCGAACGCAGCAAGGCTTGAACACCCATTTTCAATGCGTTTGTATCTTTCTTCGCTTTTTTCAGTCGCCCGAAAAGATAGCCGAGTAAAGCAGCAATGAGAGATGGCACACCCAATAGGCACAAAATCTGATAAACATTCATGTTACACCTCACCACTTGAATCCATACTTAGTCAATTCCGCCAACGTCAACGCACCGAGGCAGCCGTCAGGCTTTAGTCCTGTGCGTTTCTGAAATTCAGTAATCGCCGCAATCAGGTTATCACCATAGGTGTTGCCCAAGGCCTTTGCGTTGGTATATGATGGAAATGTTTTACGCATGAATGCGGCAACCTTGCCAACATTAGCCGAAACATCACCTTTTTTGAAATATCCACGTGCAGGAAGAAAACTGCTTGCAGTGCTTGTCTTGTTGGTTGCAGTCGTAGTTTTCTTCGGCTCGTCTTTCGGCAGCTGCTTGAACTTCAAGTCTCTTGAATCTTTCACAGTGGTGAACTTCGGGTCGATGAAAAATGCATTTTCAGGCTTGATCGCTCCGTTTTTGGTTGTCAACACCCATGCACCGAGATTGTTCTGCACCCATCCGTTGCCTGTGATGTCACCTTTACCAACAGCAAAATGGAAGTGATTGCCTGTCGCACCGTCATTTCCCTCACGGCAGATATACTCGCCACGTTTGAACTTCTGACCGACTTTCAATTTTTTCAAATCGTCATCGTTCGGGTGAATTGCCTTAAGAACAGCAATATCCTCATCACCGTTTGCAAAAACAACCTTTGATGTTGATTTCAGCCAAAACGTATTAGTGCCCTTTGCACCGACACCGAAAATGCGAACAATTTCCATTTCATCACACGGGCAATACATACTGTCACGGCCGCCGTCTTTGCCGCCCTCGTCGATTGAATAATCAAACGGTTTGCCGTTCAGATGTTTGATGTGTGACGTTTTGCCGTCATAGCTTTGCGTGATACGCATGATTTTACATGGATAGGTTAAATAGTTTTTGCTCATGATTTTAGTTTCCTTTCTTTGGTAAAAAATTGAAAAAACGCTTGACAAATACGTATTAAAGGCGTATAATATGTAGTGTAAGGAGGACAGATAATGAAACGACGTGATTTAATAAAACTGCTCGAGGAAAACGGTTGGTATTTTCTCCGCCATGGTGATAAACACGATGTGTACACCAACGGAAAAGATGTTGAACCTGTTCCACGGCACAGAGAAGTCAATGAAAGACTTGCTCAGGCAATAATCAAGCGCAGAGGATTGAAATAAATCCTCTTGCGCATCCAATAATATAATATCAATGAAAAGAGGTAATCACATGAAAGTAGTTTTCCCTGTAATCATTTCAACTGAAAAAACTGAAAAATATCACGATGTTTATGTACCCGATTTAGAAATCAATACCGAGGGCGAATCAATCATTGATGCCATAGCAATGGCACGAGATGCAATCGGATTGAAATGCATAACAATGCAAGATTTAAATCAGGAAATTCCGCAGCCTACAGAATATACAGATATCGCTATAGGCTCTGATGAATTTGTCACGTTGGTAGATATTGATTTGTCCGAATACCGCAAAAAGAACGAAAGCAGAACTGTCAAAAAGAATTGCACTCTGCCGAGTTGGTTGTGCTACGAAGCCGAAAAAGCAAATATTAATTTTTCAGCTGTCCTCCAAGCAGCATTGAAACAAGAATTGCATATCAATAGCTGATAAAAAGCCATCTCTGAAATGAGGTGGCTTTTTATTATTCAGCCCCCACAATCAGCACAAATGACTGACCTGCAGGGACTTTGTTTTCTTTTGAAATCTGTCTGCCACCGTATAACATGGCAGCGTGCGTGAATTTTGGTTTAATCTGACTCATCTGCCAAACTGCATAAATAGTTACATCTGACGTAACAGTGTATGTTCTCGGATTTTCAGGATTTTCATCCCACCACTGTACAAATTCATATCCATTTTGATTTATGGCGGTCAATGTAATCACAGTACCGTAGTCGACTTCGCCGCTGTGCGATACTTCAATCCACCGATCTTGAATTTTCACATTGCACTTGATTTTTTCAAACACCGCCGAAACAGTAATATTTGATATCACCGTCAACGTGCGTTCGGGATTCGTGTTTGACGTATCATCAGACCAATATGCAAATTTGTAGCCTGTGTCAGGTATTGCCGTAACGGTAACAGCTGAACCGTAATCATATACACCACCGCCGTTAACAGCGCCGCCCGCTGATGAATCGACGGTAACAGTGCATTGAATTTTCTCCCACACGGCAGTAAATGTAAACGCGCCTGATGTAATATACTGCACCGGACTTGTGTCTGTAATTTTGATATGCGTTGATAAGACACGCGGATATTTTGTGTATAGATAGGATGAATACGGTGTAACAACATCTTCAACCGGATACCAGTTATTTGCCGTATCGCCATCTCGTTTGCCGTATACTTTTTTGCGGCCGTTTTCATCATCGGGTGACGTTCGCACCATCAGCCAATGTTTGAATTCATATCCGTCACGTGTGGGTGTGCCGATTTCAACATTGGTAATACCGTCAACTGTTGTGCTGTATGGTGATATTCCGATGTATTCAGCGGCACTGCCGTCTACCAAATCTTTGTAATATGCAAAATCCAACGGAGTCCAAACTGCTGTGTATGTTACGTCAACTCCGTTAGCTGTCGGCAATGCACCTGTGTATGTTGTTGTGCCGTTAGACCAGCCCGAAAATCTATACCCTGTTCGTGTCGGTGTACTGCCGTATGAAACTGTTGCTCCATAATCGTAGGTAGTAGTTTTTGTTGTGATACCACTGCCTTTGAATGTGATTTTTGCTTGCGGCAGGTTATACTCAAAACTGATAACCACATTGCGGATAGTGAATTTTCTGAATGTTCCGCTGAATCTAAATTCAATGTTGCCTGTTGGCTGACCCACGTCGGCAGTGCCTGAATTGAAATAGCCTTGCAAATTGTTAATTGACAGACTGTCATAGCTGTCTTTGTTTTTATACGTACCGCCAATTTTTGTGCCGCCGATGTATACGTCCAACGATGCATTGACTGCAATACTCGTTTTCCAATCCCAACTGATAGTTACATTTGTCAGTGTTGAACCGTCAACTATGTTCGGTTTAACTGCATTACCCAAGGTCGATGCATTAACGGTATATGTCCAGCTTGTCGCCGCTGCACCGCTGCTCGATCCGTCGCTGCCCAAATATGTATATGGATATGTTGCCATTCAATCACTCCTCAACAAAAAAATCAGCATCTTGCCATTTGACTTTATTTGCAATGTTTTCCCCGCCGCAGGCGGAGAAATACACTAACTGCCATTAAAAAATCAGCACTTTGCCACTTGACAAAATGCTGACACATGATATATACTGATAATACAAGAGGGTACTGTCATCGGACAGTTTCTCCCGGAAAAATTGTAGTATTAATAAACACCGCAACTTTGGTCGAGAGGCGGTGTTTATTAATTTTTATTGAGCAGTTCCGACTTTTTTTGAAATGCCGTTACATATCTTTAAAAATTAAGTAACAAAGCGTGATGAGTTGAAGCAACAATGCTGTAAAAGCAATAAGAGTTTCAAATGTAATCATGCTTGTCACCTCCCTTGAACGGGAGAAACCGCCTGTCTGATTCAGTACCCCACAGGACAGTCTTGCGACTGCTTTAAAATTATATCATCAATGTCGAACTTTGTCAATCGGCGGGGGAAAACACAAATTGACAGCCATTCAATCAACCCGAATCAACGATTTCTTAATTCTCGTTTCACGTCCAACCTGCATCGTGACTTTCAGTTCATACATGCCCGACTCTTCAATTCCCAACATCACCGAAACCTCATTTCCGTTGATTTCACACGAACCTTTTTCGATGACATCTTTTTCATATTGCTTCGTCAGCTGATATTCCGCACGTGTCACAACAACAATTTCATGCACATTGCGTGACGGTCGCACAAAAACAGTTATTTGTTTCGTTTCACCTGCATAAAAATTTATTTGATCCATGCGAACACCCCTTTCGGATTTCAATTTTATATTTTTCCTCGGTTTCAAATGTATATCGTTCGGGTGCAGACCAAATCTGATAGTTGCCGTCATGCATTTCACAAACGCACGCACCGTTGCACATGAACAGTTCGCCTGTCCAATATGCGGTTTCACCGTATTCATTGACCGCACAAAATGTCGCCGCATAGCAGCCGTCACGCAGGTCGGCGGGAACATCACATTCCCACCAACCGCTTGCGGCACGTGTGAACTCAACCTCAAATTCATCCGCCTTGCCGAACAATCTGACAATTTTCGGTTTACTCATCCATCTTCACTCGAATCGTGTAAACCTTGCCCGCCAACGCAGGATTTGACTGCGTTATCTGTTTGCCGTTTGCAACCATTTCAACCTTGGCGAAAACAGGTGCAGTTGTGTTGAACACAATTTTGCGTGTGATGGTGGTTGACAGTCCTGCTGCATCAGACGCAGTGACTTCAATCACATTTTCACCCTGTTTGGACATTGTGATTGTTTTTTCTGCATGACCGTTTGCATCGGCAATAACTGCGTCGCCCTGTTTTGTTCCGTTCAATTTGAACACAACAGAAACACCGGGTTCGGTCGTAACAGAAACGGTCTGCTGTGCCTGGTTTGTTTCAAAACCGTCAACAGGTGAATCAACAGTCAGCTGCGGTGCAAGGGTGTCAACAGCAAAAATAACGGTTGCAGTGTCGGCAGCATTGCCGTCATTATCTTTTGCGTTAACTGCGATAACAACATTATCGCTGTCGGGAATGTCAACAGACGGTGTGCATGTAATCATGTAGCCGCCCTCAACTTCCGCTACAGAGATATCGCTGTCGTTCGGTGCATATTTGCTGATATCCTCGCCGTTGATTTTGCAGTCAACAGTTTCAGGATTAATGCCCGAATAACCCGAAGCCTGATAGTTGTTATCAGTGATTTTCACCTTAATCTGCGGTCTGCCCGTGGTGATATATGCCCCCGATGTCGGCGACAAAATTTCAACAACAGGCTTGTTTTCTTCCTTGTTGAACAGTCGAATAAACTGTCCGAACGTGCCGTCGGAACTGTCAATAGTGCTGCTGTTTCCTGCCGTATCTTCCGCTGTGACCGAAACAGGGAAGAATCCGCCATCCTCGTGGAATGAAGAATCAGCGGGAGCGGTCAAGGTCGCTTCCCAATAGCCGTCAGCTGCGTTATATGTCAATGTGATTTCCTGCCCTCTGACAGTTGCTTTCATTGTTTTTATCATAATAATATTTTCCTTTCCAAAGGTGACATCACATGAAGATTGTCGTACAGATGCGTAGTCAGATTTTTTTGTCAGAGTGCCGAAAAACCGCAGGCAATACTTTGTGTATTAACGAGGATTTCGAGGTGCTATGACGGAAAATACGCAAGCAGATGTGCGGCAAGGCTTTGTGCGATGTCACCTAAAATTAGTCGGTTTCCCACTCGGCATCAATCTGTGCCCATGCCATTGGACCTGTATAGACCGTACCGTCTAAATCCACTATCCATTCACACCAAATTGAGCCGTTTGTTGCTATGTACATTCTCATCACTCTGCGCCCTGCACATTGAACAAATCTGTATCGGTTGCGAATTTTCGGCGCTGGGTATAGCTTTGTGTCGAATGTCAGTAATCTTTTGCTGCCCGATTCCTTGCTGAATGATACAATCCCTCGCACCTGAACTTTTGAGCCTGTAAATCTCATTTCAACAGGTGTTGCACCTGAACCGCCTGCGCCTGATGCATCATAATTTTCAACACCCTCGTCAAGCGTGATGCCCTCAGTGGAAAAGGCGGTTTTCAAAACGAACTGTTCCGCTCTGATGCCCTCAAATGCACCCAAAATTTCAGTCGCCTGATGCGTGTGTCTTTCAAAATTTTCCTGCATTTCGCCATAGGCTTCATCAATTTTTTCAAAGTTCGCCGCTGTTCTTTCAACGCCGATGAACTCCTTGTTGTCCTCAATCGTCAGCCCCAAATTTTGGCTTTCTTTAGTTGCCATTGCCATCAACCTCGTTTCTTATTTCATCCCATGTTTTTGTGCTCAAATTTTCAAATGTTTCATTTCGGTATGCGTTGTAGCTGTTATATAGCAGCGAGAAATCCGCCGCAAACGTAACAGGGATATAATCTTCAACTGTTTTTTTCATCACGCTGAACATCTTCGCACTTGTCAGCGAACATCTGACGGTGACTTTTTTCTCTTTTCTGTCAATCGAAATGAACGATTCTTCACCGCCGATTTTCTTCACCAATGCTTTCAGATTTTTTTCGTTCAGAATGTCAATAACAGTTTCGGCAATCTGAACACGAAAACGTCTTTCTTCAATCGTGTCTGTCGGTGCAGGTGTGATGTTTAACATCTTTTCACGGTGCGAAATGCCCAAAGCCGATGCCGTATCCGTGTGCAGTTCTTTTTCCAATCGTTCCAAATCATCCTCAAATATCTGCTGCATTTCCGCAGCGATTTTATAGCAGGCATTAACTTCCGGAATAGCTGTCATGCACGGCGGCATACTGTAATCATGTAAACGTGACATTGACATCACCTCGTTTTGCAATCGTACCCGATGGTAGATAAAAACTATAGTTTTCGCCGAACGGATAAACCTCGCAATTGTCAACAAAATCCAACGCAAACAACTGCATCTGAATAATCGGCAGCCTGATACAGAGTCTTTCAACGTCGCCGAAAGTCAAACTGAGTTCTTTGAAATATTCATCAATCATGTTTTCAATTGCCGCTCTTGCGTCTTCTTCGGTTGCACCGTTTTTCAGTTTAACCATCATTGAAACATTAACAGCCTGCTCATATGCAGGATAAACATTTTTTACCTGACCCACAGCGGTTTCAACCTGCCTTTCAACTTTGGCAACGAGTGCGTCATCAGCCGCATTACCCTGCGTGTCAACAATATCCATTTCAATGTTGCCGTTTTTGTCAACCGAAAGTTTAACAGCACCGACCCCTGCAACGCTTTTCGCCTGATTGATGTAATATGCACGGTTTCCGAACTGTCCCTGAATTGCAAAACAATCAAAATATCTGTCACGAAGTACCTCAGTGTCCTCATCGTCTGTGCCTTCAGTAATAATTTCAGTGATACGGAAAAATTCAAAACCGTTGATTATTTCCGTCGGTTCAAGATTTTCAGTGATTTCATTGCCGACTGTTCCCGCCGTGTCACATTCAATGATAAAAATATAGCCGCCCTCATCTTCATCATATTTAACATGCTCGGTAACTGTATATGTCAGACTGTTGCTTGTCAGCTGCCTGCCGTTTGTGAAAAACGAATTGCTCACAGCTTTCAGAACCGCCTTTGTTGCCGCTTTCGGTTCAATGCCTTTCTTTCTTGCGAATCGAATCAGATGTTCTCTGTCGCACGTATCGGGAAATGCATTCGAATAAATTTTCTCTGCCTTGTCGTATGCATCTTCCAACATAACCGCCATAAGACACGATGCGTTATATATCAGACTGCCCTCAGTGGCAGAAAAGCCAAGTTCATGTGCTTTGTCCGTCATAACACTCAGCAGATAGTCTTGTGTATAATTTTCAAACATTGCTATTGTCCGAAAGTGTCCGAAAAAAACAGCTTAAATGTTTCCTCGCCTGCGGCGGGAAAACACAAATTAAACTCCGTTTTTTTCAAACACTCCTTATCCTCCCGTTAACTCAATTTCAAAATCCGTGTCGCCGAAATCGGTAACAATCGAAAAACTGACCGATATCAGACTGTCCTCAAAATTAACCGTAAAATTATCGCATGAATCAATGTTCGGGTGACAGCAAACACACTCCGAAATCATTCTTTTAACTTCGCTTTCGGTGTAGTCCCTGCCATAGCTTTTGCCAATCATGTCATCGGTTTCACTTCCGTAATTCCACGAAAATGCCCTATATCTGTATCTCGCAACCTGCAATGCAAAGAAGATCCAAACTTTCAGTGCATCAACACCGTGAACAATTTCACCTGTCAGCTGGCCTGTGTCAAAATCAATGCCGTAATCCCATATCTCGGCAGTTTCTTCAATATCTTCTTCAGAAATATTTTCAAAAACTTCAAGCATTAAATCACCCTTTCAATGATTGCATATTTTTCTTCCGACAGCCTTTTCACCAAAACGGCATCGCCGTTTTTCAGCGGTTCAATCGTCCTGCCGTCTGCGGAAACAAAGCCTGTCAACAAATGTTCGGCAATCAGCAAATCATCACGTTCTAAAATCAGCTGACCGCAGCGGCATGTGTCTGATGAAATCATCTCCGCAAGAAAAACACCCCTCTCGGCATTTTTTGCTCCCTGCCTACGCATTTGAAACAATATTTTTTCATATCCGTTCATTGCCAACACCTCGAACACTTTCCTTTACCGATTTTAACCGCCTCGTTGACTGTTGTTTTAATCGGTGCTGCCAATCCGCTGCCGCATTTACGTGCAGAATGATATTTGTCACCGCCCGTGGAATAATAGCAAGCCCTGTCACTTGTCGCAATCGGATATTTGCCGTTCGGATTGATGTCACTGCCTTCCATGATATTCTGAAAAGCAAGGTCAAGGCTCATCGTATGCACACCGCCCGAAAAGCTGTGGCTGTCGCCCTCAATCCAAAATTTACCCCATAAACCTGTCACATCATCATAAAGATAAACGCTTTTGCCCGATATGCACCTGATATCGCCAAGCGCATCAACCTTGGCTTCTTTGGTCGGCTGCTTCATCAATGCCTTTGCCTCAGTTGTCGGATTCGCTCCGTCCTCTTTTTTATAGATATCCTGATAAATACCGAACATCTTTATGCTTTCGGCATCTTTGACAGTGCCGATTTTTTTACCTTTGTCATCCAAAATAACAACACGGTTAACAATATCTTCGGCACTTTCTTCAATTGATGTGCCTGTGACGTTTGTTGTCAGATTCAACTTAACACCGCTGTATGTTCCTTTTTCAATAACGCTCAGTTTGATGCCGTTCATCGTCAGCATATATTTCTTTTTGGTTTTGTTATATGCTTTCAGATATGCACCGATTATGACTGTATATGCATTTTCACCGTCAACCAACCATTTCTTGATTTTGACTCCTGTTTTTTTCAGTTCGCCAATTCCGATACCCAAATCACCTGCAACCTTTGCAGCAATTCTTTCAGGTGTAATGTTTTTGAATGAATAATAAACCTTGCTTTTCAGCAGCAGATTCATATAATCAGCTGCCGAAAAAGAAACCTCACCCGGTGCAGATGTCTGTGACTTTGTCAGAACTCTGCCGATGAATTTACAATCGGAATCAAAATAAAAATAGATGATGTCGCCGTTTTCAACACGAACAAAATCAAGAGATGAATCAAACGGATTTTGAACAACAGAAAACTCCAACTTTCGGCTTGCCTGCGTGTCCGTTCCGCTCCATGTGACATTTGTCACCAATTGCGTAATGTCATAGATACGCTTTTTGTCAGTCGCTTTTTTCAGCTTGATTTTCATTTAATCAAAATCACCTGCCCGGTCTTGATGGTGTAGGGTGCTGCAATGTGATTCAGCGAAGCAATTTTGGTGTATTTTGCCGATGAACCCAACTGCTTTTTTGCAATGCTTTTCAGCGTGTCACCGCTTTTGACGGTATATGTTGTATTAACCGTTTCTTTTTTCGCCCTGCTCGATGCAAGGGAAGTCACACCGTTTGAAGTGATATTCACTTTCGGTCTGCGATATTGCGTCAGCGATAACGTATAGTTAACATCGCCCGAACCGTCAGACTGTCCGTAGGCAAACTCATCAATCAAAAATTCATCATTGATATTTGTTTCGGTGATAATCAGCCGAACAACCTTTTTCTTTTCCTTGCGTGATTTAATGCTGTTCACCAACGCAAACGGTTGTTTGAATTTCGCCCTTGCACTGTAACCGCCGTGAACCGAACAAAACGGAAAAAACGAACTGAAAGAAATTGCGGAAAGTCCCTGCGTACCCTTTAACAGCAATTCACCGAACGAAACAATGTCAACCGTTTCGTTGTTCTGTTTCGTCGTCACTTCATAGCTTTCAGGCAGCACAGGCAGCTTAATCTCCAAATCATCAAATTTTAAATAAATATCCATGCTCTTAACCTCAAAAAAAATCGGAAGTGACCACTGCAATGGGTTATTTGCCATGTGTTTCCCCGCCACAGGCGGGGAAACACAAATTAAACTATGCAGGACACTCCTAAAAATTTAAAAATATAGCAAAAAAAGCCTTGACGAACACGTGCTACACGTGTTACAATCTTAACAGACAGTGAGGTGAAACTCATGCCAATGACACCGAAAGAAATGGTAAAACTTCTCGAAAAAAACGGTTTCAAATTTATAAGTTCAAACGGATCTCATAGGAAATATCGAAACGAACAAACAGGCAAAACCACAATTGTTCCTTTTCATGACAAAGATTTGAAAAAGGGAACAGAGCAAAACATTCTTAAGCAAGCAGGACTGAAATAAAAAGTCCTGCTAAGGCATATAATAATTAACGGAGGTAACATAAACATGAAAAAGTATTATCCGATTATCTTCACCAAAGAAGAAATAGGCTTTTCAACAGCTGCCGTAAATTTCGAGGGCTGTTTCTCAGAGGGTGACACCTTTGAAGAAGCCTATGTAAACACACAAGATGCTCTCGGCTTATATCTTGAAGATGCATCAGATATTAACTTGCCTGTTGATATTGATGTGATGTCAAATCTTTCAGATAATCAATTTGTGTGTGTTGTTGAGTTCGATGACATGGAATATAAGAAAAAACATTCCTCACGTTCCGTGAAAAAAACTCTCACAATTCCCGAATGGCTCAATGCAGAAGCAGAAAAACAACACATTAATTTTTCGGGTGTTCTGCAAGAAGCCTTAAAATCAAAACTTAACATCACAGCTTGAATGAAAAAGCCTGCCGCAAAATGACAGGCTTTATTTTTGTAAAATAAATAACCAAAAGTGTTCGCTTATCGGTTATTTATCATGCAACGTTATCCTCGGTTTCTTCTAACTTTTTGGCGATAGTCTCGGCAATCTTATCAATGTCAGCTTCTTCACGAACAATAATGCTGTCTGCAATTTTTTCAATCTTAACAACCCTGCCGCCTTTCTGCTGTCCTGTTTTATATGCTTGCTGAACGCTCTTGTCATGCGGAATAACTCTCGTTCCTCTCGGCAGGTCAACAATTTCGCCGCCTTTTTCATTGATAACCGCAGCACCGCCACCGAAGTAGGCAGTGCCCTTTGCCAAATACGGAATTTCGGGGATATTGAAGCCAATAGTTTGACCTCCTCCAATCGGTGACCAATCGGGAATGGTGACAGAAATTTTATTGATACCGCCAATCGCCGAGTTAATAAGACCGATAACACCGTTAAGCGGCTTTTTGAGAACATTGCCAAGCGATGAGAAAACACTCTTGAAAACAGTTTTGACACCTTCCCATGCTGCTTTCCAATTTCCTGTGAAAACGTTCTTAACGAACTGAATGATGCCCGAAAAAACTGTTTTAATTCCGTTAATATAGTTCTTGATGTTTTGTATAACAGCACCGATAACACCGCCGCTTTCCGTGAATTTACCGACAAACTCGTTGAATTTCTCACGAATACTATAGACAAATTCAGCGATGTGTTCCTTCACACTGTTATACCTATCTTTTATGCTCTGAACAAACTCATTGAATTTATCACGCACGCTCTGAACAAATTCCGCAACACTATCTCTTGCATTATTAAATTTATCTTTTATGCTCTGAACAAATTCATTGAATTTATCACGCACGCTCTGGACAAATTCGGCAACACTATCTCTTGCATTGTTAAATTTATCTTTTATGCTCTGAACAAACTCATTGAATTTATCACGCACGCCCTGGACAAATTCGGCAACACTATCTCTTGCATTGTTAAATTTATCTTGGATAGTCTTAACAAATGCTCCGAAAACCACTCTCGTAACTTCCACATAATTACCGATTCTTTTCCACAGATTTTTGAACCAATCACTGATTTTGCCCCAATTTTTATAAACGACATACACAATTGCCGCTATAGCAGCAATTGCGGCAACGATGAGCAGAATTTTAACGTTCATTATCGCTGATGTTTTGCTGAACGCACCCAAAAACTTCTTGACTTTGCCAACCGTCGTGATAACCTTGCCGATAACCAATAATAGCGGTCCGATTGCGGCAACAATACCTGCAATTTTGATAATCATATCCATCTGACCGTCATCAAGATTATTGATTTTCTCAGCCCAACCCTGCATTTTTTCAACAATCTTTTTTATGTACGGCAGCAGTTTCTCACCAATAGCTATTGAAATGCTTTCCATAGTGCTTTTCATCACTGTCAACTGACCGTTCAAATTGTCATTTGCAGTTTTATACATTTCTTCCGCTGCTCCGTCAGCGTCGCTGATAGAACCTGCAAGAGATTTAAAATCATCATCAGAAGCGTTAACAATCGCAAGAAGTCCTGCCATGCCTGTTTTGCCTGCAAGCGATGCCGCATATTGCGATTTTTGGCTTTCCGTCAGCCCTGAAAAACTTTTTCGCATGTCCTGCATCAGCTGATTGAGCGGTTTCATTTCGCCGTTTGAATCTGTCAGCGAAATACCTAAATCTTCCATTGCATTTGCCGCTGCCTTGCCGGGCTTTGAAAGGTTCGTCAAAAGCGAACGCAGAGCCGTGCCTGCATTTGATGCTTTGATTCCTGAGTTTGCCATCAAGCCGATTGCCGTTGCAGTGTCCTCAACGTTATATCCCAACGCACCTGCAACAGGTGCAAGATATTTAAACGTTTCGCCCATCATTGAAACATTTGTGTTTGATGTGCTTGCAGTTTTTGCAAGAACATCAACAAATCGGTTAGTTTCATCAGCTTTCATGCCGAAGGCAGTCAGTGCATCGGTAACAATATCAGACGTTGATGCCAAATCTTCGCCTGTAGCACCTGCAAGATACATAATGCCCTCAATGCCGTTGAGCATGTCCTCAGTTTCCCAACCTGCCATTGCCATATATGAAAATGCATCGGCACTTTCCGAAGCCGAGAACTTTGTTTTTGCTCCCATTTCTTTGGCTTTTTCTGTCAGCTTCGACATTTCAATTTCTGCTTTATCGCCGGTTATACCTAAAATTGACTGAACCTTGCTCATGCCGCTTTCAAAATCCGCCGCAGTTTTAACCGATGCCACCGCAATGCCTGCAATCGGGGCGGTAACCCCTGCTGTCAGTGTCTTTCCTGCCTTAGTCCATTGCTTGCCGACTTTTTCAATCTGAGCACCTGCCGCCTTAAACGTTTTTGTGTGTGCCTTCAATTTATCAATGGCTTTGCCCATTGCACCTGTGAACTTGTCATTAAATTTGAGCGTTGCGTCTATTTGTTTGTTTTTAGCCATAGCCTTCCCTCATTTCCGTGAAAAAAAGACAAAGAGAAGTATTCTTATGTTATCCGAACGCTTCTTCATATTCTGCATTTCTGTCCTCAATCTCGCAATTTATCAGCTGACGCACAATTCTTTTTTCGCCGAACGGCAAATCATAAAATTCATGCGGCAACATATTGTGATATCGAAACAGAAAAAGCATGGTCTGCCCGTCAGGGTCAGACCTTATGAGTTTTTTATTTCGTCATCTTCCTCTTCAGCTTCTTCTTCATCTGTCACCATGCCTGAAAGTTCACAGATTTTGTCTGTAATGTTAGTCAGTTCCAAACCGAACAGCTTTTCCGCTGCATCGGCAGGGGTTTCAACATCTAAAAACGCAATCAGCTTTGAATCTTTCAGCGACGGGTCAACAATGCCCTCAACTGCAAGATTTGCTTTTGCTCTCAGGCTCTTATCAAAATCAAGGTTGCCTTTTTTGTCAAACTGCTTGCCGATGAATCTGTTCACCTTTTTTGCAGGCAGACTTCTGACGGTGATTTCAACAGGCTCATCCTCGCCGAGGAATCGCTGAAGCATTTTTGATTTGATTTTTTCTGTTTCATATTCTTTGATTGAACTTTTGTCAACGCTCAAAATTCTGTCAAGTAAACTCATTTTTATAATCTCCTTTTAATTGTTTTGACTTATTTGCCGTGTTTCCCCGCCACAGGCAGGGAAACACAAGAACACTTTTTTATTTGATTTTGTCAAGGAATTTGAATCCCGTGAATGTAAACGGAAAACTTTGCTCGCCCGGTGTTTTCGCTGCCCAGTTTGCAAGTGTAACCTCATCAAATGTAACACCTGTAACTTTGACTCTTTCCGCACCGAAAGCGTCGGGGTCTTTCAAATTTGAAATCAAGGTGAGTGCCGGGAACTGTCCTTTTTCAAGATAGGATGAAACAAGAACCGCCATGTCAGATGTGACTTTGTTCAGCGTCATTGTTCCTGTTCCTTTTGCTCCTGTGATTTTTGAACCGTTCATTAGCTGTCCGCATTGATTGATGTCAGCTTTGTCAAACGCAATTTTGATTTCAAGTGCCGTTATTTCGGTTAACAAGTCACTGTCAAGCCACGCTTCGCCGTAAGTACCGTTTATAACACGTTTTGCGTCATATTTTCTGCTCATTTCATTACCCCCTTATACTTCAATTGAAATCGTGATATCTTCAATTGCGTCGAGCATCTTCGCCGAGCATTTCAGATATACCGAACTGCCGAAGTCATATTCGGCAATATCTTCATCAGACATGTCAGAATATGAAATCCCTGCCGTTTTCATCGCCACTTTGATTGCTGTGGTGTCAAATGAAACATCATAGGATGAAATAACACCGTCAAGAATCATGCCGTCAAAATAATCCTGAACGGCTGAAAGCAGCAAGCAACGGTTTGAATAGTTGTTTGCAAACTTGCCGATATAGTTGTCCTCGCAAAGTTTCTTCAAATCTCTTTTAATAATTGTCATTGCCTCGGCAATCTTGATTTTCTGAAACTGCTTACCCTTGTCAGCCGAAAGGGTAACAAGAGAATTGACACCCCTTGAAAGCTTAACTTTCTCGCCGTCCCAAAAAGCAATAAGTTCACCTTTGTTGACGGCAGTATCCATGTCTGATACCGAAAGTCGTGTGCAGTCAGTCGCTTCGGGAATTGAAACATATGTGATACTGTGGGTAAGTTCTGTTGAACAGATAATGCCTGCAATTCTCACGCAGAATTGTTCTGCGTTATATGTTCCGTTTTCGGTCATAACCTCAGCAGTGGTGAAATTAACAATATGCTCGCTGTCAGCTGCACAGTTCGGCAAAACCGCCTTGATGTCATTGCCGAACTCCTTTTGTTTAATCACCCAATCTTTGATTGTGTCAACAACTCCGTCTGTTTCGGCAGTCGGCATTGTCAGCCAATCAGCTTGATGCGACTGTGCATAATTCAATGCCTCGTCAATTTCCGCATCCTTTGCAAGAAAATAGCAAACAACTTTTTTCGGTGTTGTTTCATTTCCTGCAAGTGCCATTTTTATGTAATTTTTGTTCTCTGCTGAAACACTGCTCGGAATGTCACCGATTTCGGTAACTTCCACAGGATTTTTTGCAGGAACAGCACCTCGAAGCAACAGCATTAAAATTCCTCTGTTGTTTCTTTCTGTCACATTCTCGCCGCTCTCACGGAAAGAAATGCTGAAAATAGGCATTCCCATAGTTTAAAACCTCATTTCTTAAAAATATAAAATTAACGAAGTACTGCACTGAAAACAGTATCTCCGTTAAGTAAACGATAATCAAGAAAGTGTCAGCTGTTGCCATGTGTTTCCCCGCCTGCGACGGGGAAACACAAATTAAACTCCGCACTTTAAACACTCTTATGATTAATTTCTACCTGTGTAATTTTTTCATCATCGCCGTTATTATCAGCTTCGCCCTCATTGTCCAAACCGTCAAAATACGAAAGACTGAAATCAAAATGCAATATATCAGCGTTCTCACCCGAAAATCTGAACCCTCTGTTTTCGGTGACAAGATACCTGTCACCAACATGAATGTTCGGCGAAAACCACATCGGCATCAATGACATCAATTTTTCAAGCGGAATATCATCACGAACTCTTTCACCGCTCGGCAAAAACGGATAATATTCAATGCTGCATTCGGTTTCGACCGAAAAGGTGCTTTTGTTCGCAGGCTCAAATTTGGCAATCCGGACCGAAACAAAAAAACAAGGTGCTTGAAAAGCCTCAATAACATTGTTCTTATAGACCTTATAGCCTGTCTTTTCTTTCAAAACACTTGCAATTGCATTTTGAATTTCCGAAACCTGAATCATGTCAAATCAGTCCTTTCTTCAACGCTTCTTTCATTGCTTTTTCAGCATAGCTTATAATGGTGCCGTCTTTTTGCCAATTATCGACTGTATTCTCCAACATATGCTTGCCGTCAGTGAAACCATCTTTTGATGTTCTGAAACCTCTGCCGCGTTGGCGATAAACATTTCCTGCTTTTTGTTTATGACCGTTTTCAACAAGGTGAAAGTGGCGAGCCTTTCTATTGCCGCCATTGACCTCACATTCCCAGTTCCAACCTTTAGCAGTATAATTGATAACTAATTTTCTTTTATATCCGTCTGCAAGGTTTCCTGTTCGCCGTGTGGTCACTCGATCAGTTTCAATTATGGCATCTTCGACAAATTTTTTTCCTGCATTTGACAGCCATTTTCTAACAATATCAGGTGCGGCTTTATCCATTTTTTCAAGACTTTCCGCTAAAGCCTCAAATCCCTCAAAGTTCAGATAAACAGCCGAACTCATGGCTATTACACCCCGCTTTCAAAATCTTCACGCAGGTGAACGCAAGTTCCGTGTCCTCTTCACGAACATTCACAACGCTCCTGATTTCATATCGTTCACCTTTGTAGCCGATAATCAGACCAACATCCATCAGTTCGGGAATAAATCGGGTGCGTATGTCATATGAAACTGTGTTTGTCAACCTCTGTGCTTCATAGCTTTCGGTGCCGCCCGTCGCTCTGACTGATGCCCAAACGGTACGCAGCTTTTTCAGTTGCTGCCCGGTCTTTTCACTGCCCAAAATTTCACGCTCTGTCTGTTTATAAAACGTGATTTTCTTGTTCAGCTTTCCTGCATTATCCATGTTCTATCGCTCCCATCACAACAAATTGTGACGGTGGAAACCGAGAATGCTTTCCACCGTCAGGCTGGGCGAGGCGGAAGATGAGTTGACATAGCGGGAACGGTTGTCAAACATGTCATTGCACAAAATCATAACGGCAATTGTTAAATCGTCATATCTGTCGCATTCTTCGGCTGAAAGCCCTGTTTCGTTCAAAACATATTGCTTTGCAGATGCCAAAATATTTTCAATTTCTCTTCTGTCGCCAACATCAGCCTGATCGACTTTCATATATGACAAAACATCACTGATTGTGATTTCGCTCATCTTCATCTCAAACATCTCACTTTTTCTCTTTTTTTGGTTTGCCTTGTGAACCGCTTTTCTTTTCGTCATCCGACTGCTGCGTTGCATCTGTTTCGGGTGTCGGTGTCGGTGCAGGTGTCGGTGCAGGTGCGGCAGGCTCTGCATTTTCAACATAGCCCGCCGCCAAAAGGTCAGCTAAAATCGCCTCATCAGCAATCTCTTTGACTTGATTTTCTCGCATAGTCACCTTACCGCAAAATGATATCAATGCTCTGACTTTCATCTGTCACACCTCAACCCTTGCACTGCAAAACAGCAAGTTTCTGTTTTTCTACAATCTTTGTGTCAATTTCTGCCCAAAGGTCAATGCCGATTGCGTGCATGGTGTGATATTTTTCACGCAGCACCTCAACCGACATGTTTTCACGGATATTGACGTAAAGACCTGACGGATCGCCGTAGAAAATAACCTTATTGCCTGCACCGATTTGCGGCATTTGGTCGGAAGGCTCAACAGGCTTGCCGAGAAGCTGATTTTTAAAGCCTGTTGTGATGTCGTTGTTGAGAAGATATCTGCCGTCTGAATCTTTGAGTTTTCTCACAAGTTCGATTGTTTTCGGGTGCATGTAGAAAACACAGTTTGCCTGAAGCGGATTGATAATCGCACACTGCAATGAAATAATGTCATCAGCAGTGATTGCGGTTGCAGATTCAGCTGTAACAACGTTTTCAGTTGAAAGAATGCCTGTCATCTTGCCCTCAGTGCCATGTAAACATTCTTTTTCAAGAAAACGTTTCATCGCAAGTGCCATTCTCATGATGATGATGTTAACAACGTTAATCTGTGCGTTGTTGATGAGCGATTTTGAAATAAGTGCAAGAGCACCCACAAGATAGCCCTTGAGTGTTACGCTCTTAAAGCCGTTGACATGGCTTGTGAGTTCAACAAATTCCTCTGCATAGCCGACTGTAACGTCATCCTCGCTGTCATCAATAACAGGGAATGAAACCTCGCCTGCAAAGTGATATTTTGTTGCTCGGTTGTAAACGTCGCAAATGTTTTCGAGGGTGTCAAGAATCTTGTTTGCAATCGTTTTCGGAATGATTACACCGCTATTTGACGGAACAAGGTTAGTGCCGACCTCGGCTCTCTGTTCGGGGTTAACCTGATTCATGATGTAGGCACGGAACGCTCTTTCTTCCTGCTCTTCGGTTTCCTGCTCCTGCTCGTCTGATTCATCGCCGCCCTCACCGTCGTTTTCGTCGCCGTTTCCTGAATCAATGTCAGCTTCACGAAGTTCAGTTTTTCTCTGAATCAATGCAGAAATGTTTTGAAGTTCTTTTGCGGCATTGTCATATGCCCTTGCTTCTTCGTCTGTCAGTTCGGCACTCTCGCCGTTCTGAACTCTCTCTTCACATCTCTTGTTGATTTCTTCAAGCGATGTGATGATTTTGTTCTTTTTTTCGATAAGTTCTTTGAGTGTCATGGTTTTAGTCCTTTCTTTAATAAAAAAATAAAGCCGCCGAAGCCGCTTTTTTAACAATATTTTGCAAGTTGCAACTTGCGTTTTCTCAGCAACAATTGCTGCTTCGCCTTGTCGGTGTCCGCCTGTTCCTGTTCGTCAAAATAGTCGCAAAGCAAATCCTCCGCCCTCAGGCACATTTCTTTGTCCTTGTCCTCGCCACGTGCTTCAATTGATGTGCCGACATAGCAGGGCTTTTTCGTGCTGTCAATGATTGAAACTTCAATCAATTTCAAACTGTCAACCGTTCTCTCATACGCAACACCTGCACAACGGCTCTGCGTGTCAAGCGGTGCAATCGGAATGAATCCGAAACTCCATCCAACAAGCTGCTTGTGTTTCGCTTTGTCAATGATTTCCTTGTCGGTGATGTCACCGTCAAAGAAAAGCCCGATATTGTCCTCTCTGAGAGTGATATTTCCGCCTCTGACGCTTGTAATCGTTCTTTCGTGGTTCAGCATAACACCGATATCTTCGCCCTCATCAATTGCACGCTGAAATGTTCCCGGTGCGATTTTTTCAATGAAAAACTGACCGTTGCTGTCCCTGATAGGTCTTGAAAATCGGTCGACCGCATTAACATATCCGCTGATATGAACGCTGTCATTTCTCAACTGTATTTTCATCGCCATTTTTGCTATTTCCTCCTTTCTCAAAAAGTTCAGACATATTCAGTGTTTCGCCTGTGTTAGGCACAAACACCTTGCTGCTTTTCGGGTCGTAAAGAACTGCCGAAAGTCCGAGATTGATAAAATCATAATCAATCGGCGGAAGATTTTCTTCTTTCCTGCATTCATTCAGCTGCATAACATTAGTCCTGATGCCGATTTCATATGCTTGAAAACGTTCAAGAATCGAACCTTTTTTAATGTCTTTTGTGTCGCAGGCGAAAAATCTTTTTCCTTTTTCGCTTTCCAACAGCAAATCTCGGTTCAGTGCGTTTTCTATGACTGAAAGAAACGGAACAACGCAAAAATCAATAAATTTCATCTTGTCATCTTCGCTCGCCGCACTTGTTCCTGTGCCTGAAATCATGCCAAGAGGAATGTTGAAAATTTTTGCAATCTCCGCAGCGTTTGTCTGTTTGTTTTCATTCAGCTGCATCTCAACGCTTGTGTTGGAACTTTCTTGAAATTCCAATCCGTTGTTCAAAACAACAACGTTTTCATCATTCGTTGAATACAGTCGTCGCCATGCCTCTTTTAATTTAGCTATCGCATGGTCGGCAAGGGTCTTTGCAGATTTTATAAATCCTTTTTTGTTGCCGCCCGTCGCAACAAGATTGTTTTCAAATTTCAGTGAATTATAGGCAACCTTTAAAATCAAATCGTTTTCTTTGATTAAACCTCTGCCCTCAGCACCGTCTTTTGTATCTCTCAAAATTTTAAAAAAATCAAACGGTTTATATCTGCCGTCCCTAACTAAAATATCATAGTCCTTGAAAATCGGATCATCATTTTTGATTACTGAAACATCCTCATTTTCAACATAGTGCAGCGAAACAATGTCGTTTCGTTTTCGGTTTATGTAACAGTAACCGCCGCCGAGAAGAAAATAGTCCTCAATCAATGCGTCTTTCATCTGCGAACTGTTCAGCGTGTCGCCTGTGTCATCATTCAGCAAAAACACACGGCGGTCTGATAACACCTCGTGAATCTGTCCGTTTTCATCTTTTTCAAACAGCTTGATAGGTGTTTCCCTGACTGCACCCTTAATCAAATTCAATGCAGCCTTAACGCTCGGAATCTGCTTTGCTCTGTCTTTTGTCATTGCCACATCGCTGACAATCGCCGAAAGCATTTGTCCCTCTGTGGTTATGCTCGTGGCGGCTAACGGTTCGCCCTCGCTGCGTGTTTCAATGCCTAAAAACTCTCTCACTTTGTCAATAATAGCCGTTTTCACCATCTCCTTTTTATATCAAATCACCTGCACGGTGAAATCGCTGTCAAAAATAATATCCTGCAAAGCCAAAAAGACGGCATTCAGTGTTGCTACAACCATATCAACCTTGCCGTTTGATTTTTTCTTGTTTACATATCGGTTCATATTTGTGTCAAATGTACATCTTGAATTTTCAAAATTCAGTTCAAACAATTTATTCTTTTCAAACGCAAAAACACCGTTAACAATCTGCTCATACAGTAATTTTGTAGGCGGGTGCAGTGTGTCGCTGTGCTGCCTGATTTGAACAGTGGTATATTTTTCATCCCATTTCTGTGCAGAAGAAAGTGCATTATATCTGTCATATCCGATCGCCGCAATCGTGCAGCCGAACCGATTTTCAATGTCAAAAACAAATTTTTCAATCACAGAATAGTCAACTGTCATGTCGCCGCAGGCGATGCATTTACCGCTTCGGATGAAATCATAATAATCACATTTTTCATATGCAATCTTTTCATCAATTCTGCCTTCGGGGATAAATGCATAGCAATCACAAATCAAATTGTTGTAATCATCCACTGAAACAATGGCAACGGCACAGTTGTCATTAGACATTGCCAAATCAACACCGACATAAACCATGCGGTCAGTGAAATCAACCTTATCCATTCTGCACTTTTTAACTGCATCTATCGGAACATAGCTTTCCGTGCCTAATCCCTGATAGATTATGTTGCAGTGCTTGCACAAAAAATTCTCACGTGCAGCCTCGCTTTCAATGGCTCTTCTGCGTTTTTTCAGCAAATCTTCAAAAATTTCAGGAACAGCCAAGGCGAGGGGATTTGCATGATAAATCACCTCGTCATTTGTCTGCCAATTTTTCGTGTCATCGGGTTCAAACAGCAGTGCAAAAGTTTCATCATCCCTGAATTTGCCGTCGAGCATTTTTTTGGCAAGCTCAACTTCACTTTCAAACGGATTGTTTGAATTAGGGTATTTGGTGGAAATCAGAAAACCGAGTTTATTCAAAATGGTTAGCTGTCCCGAACGCATAGCCTCATACGCATAGCTGTTCGGCAGTCCGCCGACCTCATCACACAAAAAGACGTTCGGCAATTTTCCGTCAAGCCTGCTGTTTGAATAGTTCAGCGGCACATACTTGTTGCTTTTTGCCTTTAATATAATTTCATCACGCTTGACTTTAAAAAATGCTGTGCTTTTATCATTTTCAAAAACCGCAGCGTTATAATTAATGATTTCTTCCAACGCAACCTTGATTTCTTTTGATAATGCACCGTCAGGTGCAACAGAAAAAAATCTTGAAAATTTCGGTTCAAAGAAAAACAGCAAAATAAAAAGAACGGCAACAAGAAAAGTCTTGCCGTTCTTTCTCGCAATTTCAAGAATTATATTCGTATATCTGCGTTTCTTCGGGTCGTTCCGGTAAACAATGCACAGTGCCGCAATAATCATCAGCCATTGAAACCCGTCAAGGCATGAATAAATAGTTTTGCCGACAGATAAACCTTTCGGCATCTTCAACAGCTTCAGCAACTTTGAAATCTTGCCGAGTTTCTTTTCGTTAACAGTGTATATCTCATCTTCGCCCTCAAGAATCGGCAAAACAATCTCACACTGCTTTTTAACATATTTCGGTGCAGGCATCTCACCGCCGACAACCGCCAGGCAGTAATCTAACCCTTTGTTAGTCATCGTCATCACTCAGCAACTGCAAAATCGGATTTTTAGCAACAGGTGCAGTCATTGCATTAGCAATTTTCGCCCTCGACTGCGGCGACATAGAAAGTTCAGAACACAATCGAACAAATTCAGAAAAATATTGTTTTTTTGCCGAAAGTATACCTTTTTCACACATTTTTTGCGGTTCTTCATTAACTAATTGCTCCAATTTTTGAATTCTGTCAATCGCAATGCAGCACTGATCCAAAATGTAGCAATCAACATTTGTCAAAACATTTTTCAGTTCCGCAACAAGTTTTTTTCTGATGCGTTTCTGATCCTTTGTCAGCGGCATCGTCGCCCTTGAAATCTGCTCTTTCCCGCCGCTGATTGCTTCTTCAATTTCTGTTCGTGCATCTGATTCTACCCTGCTCATTGCTCCGCTTTTTGTCGCCATTGCCTTACATGGTCTGCCCATCCAATCACTCCCAAATCAATGAAAAACTTCATTTCTAAAATTTCCTGTGTGTTTATGAGGGGCGTCGGTGGAGCAAAAAAAGCAAAAAATATAAATTTTACTCCGGGGGGATATTTTCAACAAGTGCCCTCAACACTTCTTTTTCAATTTCGCCACGTTCAGCCATATCATGATGTCGCCTGCATAGTGTGATCAGGTTAAAATCATCAAGACGTTGCTCATAGTCCTCGCACAATGGCACTATGTGATGCACGCTGAGGTCTTGATAATTGAATTTATCTTTGTTGAAATCCTTTGACGCACAACAATATACACACAAATATTTATCTCGCTCTTTTATTTCTTCACGCTTGTTCTTCCATGCCTGCGATGAACGAAATATATATTCTTGTTTCGTATTCGGTTTATATATTTTTGAACTCGGACATTCACCACCAATTTTGTGAATACGTCCGCATTTATTACATGATTTATACATTGTTTTGATTACTCCAAAAACTTCATAACGCAAAAAGCCGCCCCGATTAGAGCGGCTTTTGCGTTTCAGAGGAAAATATGAAAAAAAACATTTTTTACTTTGTCATTTTTCACGCTACCATAATATCACATGTAAAACGAACAAAACGAACAACTTTCAAAAAAGTTCTGTTAATTTACAGAAAAAGCTTGACATACTAAGCGTAGTATGTTATAATAATATCAGAAAGTGAGGTGAGAAACATGGGAAAGCCAAAACCCAAGAAAAAAGAAAGGCTTACCACTAAAGAAGCCATTGAACTGATAATTAAAGCAGTAATTGCCCTCGCCGCTTTAATCGAAGCTATTCGCTGGTGGTAAGCACGAGGGGCGAAAGCCCCTCACCTTTCTAAGGCACTTTTAATATAACACATCAAAAGGAGTTTTTCAAGTGAAAAAATACAATTTAATTATTTGGATTTCAGCTGCGGTCATATTCATCTGTGCCCTCAGTGAAAGAAGTATATTTATGCGAGTTTGTTGCGGACTAACAGCAATTGTTTTGATTATTGATATTATTAGAATTTTGAGAGGTAAACGTAATGGCAGAAGAAACTCAGAAGCGTAAAACGCACACATCAACTGATGTAAAAAGACGTTACAACGAAAAAAACTATTCAGTAGTCAGAGCGAGCCTGCCTAAAGAAATGGTGGTTCATTTCAAAGAAAAATGCCAAAAACAGGGCATATCACAAGCACAAATAATCAGAAAAGCTGTTGAAGATTTTCTGAATGAATAATCTTTTTCCCACGGTTCTCCGTGGGACTTTTCTACATTTTCGCTAAATATCTGATACATGCCATTCTAACACTATCTGCCGTATTGTTGCCGATTTTTTGAGCAACCGCAACCCACGTCAAGCCGTCTATGTATTTATATTCCAATGACTGTCGAACGAAATCGTCACGGATATCGGCGAAGAATGTTTCAAGATTTTTTTCTTCGCTGCACAGGGCAATGCTGACCGCTTCAAGGCGCTCTTTTTGTTCTAAAATCAATTCAAAATATAAACCGATTTTATCAACATTTCCGCCGCCTTTCGGCATATCTGAAATTATCGGTGTGGTACGGTTACGTGCTGAATCCAATTCTTCAATTCTATATTCAATTCTTTGCTTTTCTCTTTTCAGATATTGCAGCCTTGAAACCTGCCTTGCAACGTCTTTCAGTGTCATTCTTGCCCTCATTTCCTTTCACAAAATTACCACATTTTTAATTTCACATGCAAATATTCACATATCGTTGTCGCTGCATCAAACCAACCATAACAAACCTTTGCGAAATATCCTGCACTGTTCAGATAGTCAATCCATTCCTGCTGTTCAGCAGAAACACGTCCACCCTTTGTGCGTTTCAATTCAATGAACAACCCATGATATTCCTTTGTTGCTATCGGCACAAATATGTCGGGAAACCCTTTACGCAGTCCCATAGCTTTGAGGGCGGCACCGTTGCGAACTGAACGTTTGCCCTCATTGACTATATGCACGCACCATTTCAAACCGTTATGCACACTGCCCGCAGCATATGCCAACCAACGGAACAATGCCTTTTGCTCTTCCTCTTCGGTCGGTATTTTTCCATATTGTTCAACTGCCGTTTTAGCCCCCAATTCCAAACATTTTTTTGACTCCTTTTCTTCGTCATCGTTTTTCACCGTTCGGTGTTCCACCTCACACTGTGCACACAAACCGTCTTTGTTTCTGTACAATGTTTTGTTACCGCAATATGCACATCTTCTGTTATTCATGGCTGTGCTCCTTTCGGCGGTTCAGGCAGCGGCATCCAGTGGGTTGGAGTGTAATACACATACATTGAACCATCAGCAAGAAACCAAAGATTTTTATATCGGTATAATGGCTGTTTGTTTCTGATACCGTTTCCATCATCAATTTTTGTATTAACGATAACTTTTTCTGGTGGTAATTCGTCTTTTACGCTTATCCAGTTATTCATCAGACTTGCTTTCGTCATTGTAATAGACAACTGCTTTTTCACTGATTTCTTCAGATTCAAAATTACATATATCGCCCTCAAAAATCCGCTTACCGTTCTTGTCTGTCAAACCTGTGTACTCGCAGACAGTTTCGGGGTCGACTTGATGTTCCTGATATTCATGAAAATTATCATCCCATGCAAATATAACTGCTAATTCACTGCCGTCATGTTTGCAATTACATTTCCCGATAGCTTTCAGACTACATGGGGCAGTATCAATCAATACATACCCCTCGACCCATTCGCCGTTGTCTAAACGTTTGGCTCGGAAAATATGTTCACGCATTGCTGTTCTCCTTTCTCATATCTGCGCCACAGTTCGGGCAGAAGTTAGGTAGATTTTTATTATTTTCTCGGTATGGTTCTTCACCACAGTTTGAACAGTACGGATAATAGCCGTCTGAACATATTTCCCATGTGCCTTTTTGTCTGCCTTCGAACGTGTTCCACACATTAATTGCTTCTTTTCCATCTGACGAAAACCAATGCATTTTGCCATAACAGTTATTGCATTCAACGTAATAACCCACATGGTATTGATAATACAACTGTACGTTTTCACTACCGCAAAACGGGCAGGGCTTTAGTTTGCCATTCATTTTTCTTCAACCTCAATTCTTTCAAATTCATACACCCATACCCATGGGTTGGCTTTCCAACCATACAATGGCAGGTCTTTTTTCTTGATTGTGCTGTTCCACAAATCATCAAATGGATCGCCGATATTCATGCCCTCAGCTACAACACCGACATCATCAATATCCTGCAACCGCTCAATCCTCACACCCGTAACACGCAGAAATATTCTCGCTGCTTCTTTCGGCATATGTATTGAGGGTTTCCACGTAAATCCGAGTAAATTACATTCACCGTCTAAATAATCAGAACGATAAAAATATTTTGCTATTGCCTGAAAATACTCATTATCATATTTGTTGATTTCTTCAAACCAACATTCATTGCTACATTCGGCATCACTGATTTCAATATAGCCTTTGTTCCATGTTTCACGCACATATAGAATATCGTCAATTTCATATGGGTCACGCTGTGGTTTCGCAACTCGCCTTGTCTGCGTTTTTCTGCCGTCAAGTATCGCTCTCACCATTTCGGTGTTGAACAATATCGGCTTCGCTTGTTTTAATAATTCTGCTTTGTCCATGCCCTCATCTCCCAAAATTCATCCATATTTTTTCAGTTCGATGCAAGCCCAT
>JAMPDR010000034.1 GCA_023665555.1 Ruminococcus sp. | reverse complement strand
AAAACGGCACAGTGAAGTATACAAAGAAAGACCTCAAAAAAGGTACAACGTACTACTTCAAAGTCAGAGCCTACAAAACAGTTGACGGTAAAAACGTTTATGGCGCATATAGCGGAGTTAAGAGTATAAAAGCGAAGTAAGAATCAACCCACCACGTAATGACGCGTGGTGGGTTGATTTGTTGCTGCAAAAAATTAAGTAGTAGGGTCACCCCTACATGTTTATTCTCATGCGGCAATAAATTCTTAAGTTAATGATATTGCTATGTGGGCGACCAAATTAGGCAGATGTTAACAATCAACATGGTTGAAAATAGTCAGGTTGCAGGTCGACTACATGGGATCGACCCTACGAGGTTACATATTATTTGATTCTGCGGACTATTACTTTCCTCTTCCGCTCACCTTCCCCGCATACTAAAAAAATAAGACCGTCGGTTGTGAATACCAACGGTCTTTTACATTTTGTGCTAATTACTTCTTGAAAAAGTTTTCAACTTTTGTCATAACGCTTGCAAAGAACTTCATAAGTGTGTTGAAGATGTTTGAAAGATATGATTTAAGTCCTGTTATAGTGAGGATGTCCTCATATTTTGAGCCTTTGATAACGTTGTCAAACGGGTCAACCATGTCAACGTTGCTGTATGGATTGCTCTCGTCATATTCAACATCACTGCCGCCGACAATTGTAATCGGGAAATTCTTCAAGCCAGCTGCTGAAAGCGAGCCAACCTGAATGTATGACACAACAAGTGAATCTCTTACCATGTTGTAGTCAGGGATCTCACCACTAAACTCAATGTAAGCTGTTTCGCCCGGAGCGATTGTTTTCAGCTTGGTTGTGTTGAATCTGAGGTTGATTCCCTGGGTGTAGATGGATGAAACCTTTACCGAATATTTTTTTGAAAGGTTTGTGATGTACAGACCCTTTGACTGCTGCGAAAGCTGTCCCGGTGTTGCTGCATTGTCAAATGCAACATGAATTTCATCTTTCGGATTCTGTGAATATTCAAACTGCGGATATGCTGGGTCAGAATAGACGTCTGCGATATCATCTTCGAAAAGAAGTTTGCCGCAAAGAACCTTTGTGTAATCATCCCACCATACCTGGCCGTGAAGCTGACGTCTTACAAACCATGTGTTTTCCGGAAGATATGAATATGATGCATCAATTTCCATTGACGGTGAAACATGGTTATGGTTCGGATTTGCGCAAATGCTGCCGGACTGCTTATAGCCGTCTGCAAAACGCTCGCCTATAGGTGCACACATTGCGCCGCTTGTTGATTTGCACGCAAGAATTCCGTCAGAATTAATTTCGTTGCCTGTTACAACCGCTCTGCCGTAGCCTGAAATAATTGAAACTTTTACACCATCACTCTGCATCTTTTTGAACGCATTTGTATAGTTCGGCATGATCTCATAATGAGCCATGTCACTTGCTTCAATAAGTTTTGCGTTTTCAACAGGGTCAAGTCTTTCGCTCTTATAGCGCTCATAACAATCAGGTGATGTGAAATCCCAAATGCTGCCCCAGTTGCCGACGATATCGTCAAATATTTCATCAATGAGTGCATTTGCAAGTTCGTCGAGCAAGCCGATATCAATCATTTTCATGATAAACTCAAGTTCTGTTTCAGAGAAAGCGCCAACCTGTGCATATTCTGTGATTACGCCCTCATCAATTTTGATTTTGCATTCCATGAAATCGTTGAGGAAAGCCGCACCTGCAAGAGCAGGATGGAACATAACTGCACTGTCTATTTCATCTGCTGTTGTTTCAACAAGTTCGGGATAATTTGCAATAAGGCTGAGGAAAGTGCCGACTGTTCCGCCGCCATGGCTAAGTCCGTAAAGTCTTACTTTGCTTGCACCTGTGTATTGCTTAACTGACTGCACATAAGTATCCAAATCTTTTGCACACTGAATCAAACCCTGTCTGAAGTCGATGTGGCAGTTAAAAACATTTTCTGCGCCAATAATGCTTGCAAAATAAAGGTTGATTTCGGGAAGATGAAGATATCCTGAATCCTCACCGTATGTATCAACAACATATTTGGTTGTTGTGATTGCAGGATCTGTCAAGCCGGCAGTTACATTATACTTGCTTGTTCCGTCATCCTTCATTGCAAGAACACCGTAAAGTTCTCTTACAGCATCACCGACTGTTTTAATGAGCATATCTTTGTCGCCTTTTGCAAGTTCCGCAATACTGATTCCAAGCTTTGCGAGATTTTTGACAACCTGCTCAATAATCGGTTTTGTCTGAACACCCCAAATGTGCTCTTCGTTTTCAGTGCCGTAATCAAGATACAATTCCGATGCACTGTATCCGGGGACAATGATGAGCGGTGTGACCTCTTCTTTTTCAGCAGCCGAAGCAAGGACCGAAACAGAACAAAGAATCATCAAAACTGCAAGAAATACGCTGATAAATTTTTTCAAGATAATTCCTTCTTTCATAAAATAATTAAACAGAGCATATCACTCTGTCATGTTAAGTCATTTATATATTAACATATAATACAAATAAATTCAATTAGTTTGGAGAATTTTGTCGATTTTTTGTTAATCGGTGAATTATTTGTTAACATCAAAATTGCAAACTGCAATTGATTATTACTTAAATGTAAATTTATTCATTTTATATTGCATAAGCACATACATAGTGTTATAATTATTTAAAATATCTTTTTACATATGAAAGGGGTCATTTACGATGAAAATTTTAAGCGTATTCTTTGCATTGATTTTGTCTGTTTTGCAAACATTCGGAATAAATGTTGATGCAGCCAAAATTTATGATGTACCGACAAGCAACATTCAAAGGGATTTTGTCCAATCCATACCCGATGAATATCTGCACGAGGAAAAACCTGAGGGTAACTATGAAGTGTTTGACACCAAGGGCGAAATCGACATTGACAAAAACACACAGATTCTCAATTCTATGATTGAAGAACTCAGCAGCAACGGCGGCGGAATCGTGTATATCCCCGAAGGCAAGCATGTCGTTTCAACTGTTGTTCTTAAAAGCAACATCACATTGATGGTCAACGGTGACCTTGTAAGTGCTGACTATGAGCAGAACAAGGCTGCTGAAACAAAACTCAGCTGGGGCTTTATATCTGCCGAAAATGCTGAAAATATTACTATTTGCGGTTCGGGAAGAATCTGCGGAAGCGGCGCAACATTCTGTGAAGAACCTGAATGTTCCGATCTTCTTCAGCCACTTGAAAACTTCCATCTGAAAACATACATTATGGCTTTCCGCAATCGCATACGCTTCGAAAAAGATGGCAGCGGAAGAGTTAATCTTGTTGACCTGAGATACTGCAAAAACATCGACATTCACAATATTGAATTTTATGAATCAGCTGCATGGACATGCCGCATTGCTGAATGTGACGGCGTTACAATCAAAGATCTTGTTATCAATAATAACTACCATGTTGCCAACACAGATGGTATTGACATCGCAGACACAAGCAACGTTGACATCACCCACTGCTTTATTGCAACAGGTGACGACGGCATCTGCATCAAGGCTGACGGTCAGAACGACATCAAAAACATCAATGTTTCCGACTGCAAGGTTATGAGTCTTGCAAACTGCTTTAAAATCGGCACGGCTGTATACAGAGATGTTGAAAACGTTACCGTTAAAGACTGCGAATTCTTCATGGAGGACACAACGGGCGGCTACGCAGGTATTTCAATTCAGGCTGACTGCGGCGGCACTGTTCAGAATATAACAGTTGAAAACATCACTATGAATGGTATTACATCAGCATTTATGCTCTGGCTCGGTGACAGAGATGACATTCAGCCGGGAGAACTTAAGAATGTAACACTCAGGAATATTACCGCAAACGATGTTCAGCTTCCAAGTGCGATAACTGGTGTTATCCACGACAAAGTGAACTACAGTGTCAAAGATGTTACACTTGAAAACATCAGCATGACATACCGTGACAGCGATGAAACAATCCGCATCAATCCGCTCGGAGTCGGATATTCCTCAATGACGGGTTATCCCGAAATCACACGAATTTCTCACAGATATATAATCTCTCATGAATTATCATTATATTGGGAACTTCCTGTTTACGGCTTATATATGAGAAACGCAGACGGTGTTACTATTAAGAATTTCTCTGCAACTCCGAGAAGCTGCAATGAAAGACCGAGAGATAATTTCACCAACGAGAGTGATTGGGTATATCTTAAAAATATAACTGTTGCTTAATATTATATAGCAAAGCATAATTGACATGCTTTGCTATATTTGTTATAATAACTGTAATTTGATCTTACAAATTAAACTAAATCGTAAGAAGGTAATACTATGTCAGCAACTTACATTCCCGAAGGATACACCTCACATTTAAGTTTGAGAGAAACCGAACTTGCAATTAAGAAAGTTAAAGATTTCTTTGAAAGAGATCTTGCAATCGAACTCAATCTCACCCGTGTTTCAGCTCCGCTTTTCGTTGATGCGAACAGCGGTATCAACGACAATCTCAACGGTACGGAGCGTCCTGTTGGCTTCGATGTTTTCAGCGGTGAGAAATTTGAAATCGTTCATTCTCTTGCAAAGTGGAAAAGATACGCACTTAAAATGTATGGCTTTGAGAAAAACGAGGGTCTTTACACCGACATGAACGCAATCAGACGCGACGAGGAAACCGACAACATACATTCAATTTTTGTTGATCAGTGGGACTGGGAGAAAATCATCAGCAAAGAGGACAGAACGGTTGAAACACTCAAAAAAACAGTTAAACTCATCTATTCCGCTTTACGTCACACTGAATACTACATAACTAAGGAATACAACTTTATCGGCAACCTTCTTCCGGAAAAAATTCACTTTATCACAACAAGCGAACTTGAAGAGATGTATCCCGATAAAACACGCAAAGAGCGTGAATATGCTGCTGCAAAAGAGCATGGTGCAATTTTCCTTATGGAAATCGGCGGCGCTCTCAAAGACGGAAAACCGCACGACGGCAGAGCACCTGACTATGACGACTGGAAGCTGAACGGTGACATCATTGTGTATTATCCGATTCTTGACATGGCTCTTGAACTTTCATCAATGGGCATCAGAGTTGACGAGGACGCATTGAATCGTCAACTTGCAATCAGCGGCTGTGAGGATAGAAAGGACCTTCCATTCCACAAGGCTCTTTTGAACGGCGAACTGCCCTACACCATCGGCGGCGGTATCGGACAATCAAGAATGTGCATGTTCTTTTTAAGAAAGGCTCATATCGGAGAGGTTCAGTCCTCATATTGGGACAAAGAAACCGTTAACTACTGCAACGAAAAAGGCGCACATCTTCTATAAGCCAAAACTAATGATATAAGTTATGCGGGTCAGACTTACGATACTGTAAGTTCTGCCCCGCAGATTTAATTTAGTGAGGAATTAGGAATGAGGAGTGAGGAACGGTGGTCACGGTATAATTGTCGGCTGATTTTAATACATTCCTCCGCGAAACAAACTTGTTTTTTGTAGCAAATATAAATATTACAAGCAAAACAAATCCCGTAGTCAGCAGATTAACCCACTACAGGATTATAATTTTAGAAATCTAACCGTTTATTATTCTTTTTCTGCGCGGAAGAGAAATTCAAAGTTTACTACTGTTTTCTCCGCGACCATCGTTCCTCACTCCTCACTCCTAATTCCTAATTAAAATAAACTCCCAATTCTTCCTGTCACTTGTTTTACTCTTCAACAACATTACTCACATGCTTACACACTCTGCATTTGACATTCTTTGCATTTTTCTTTATATAGACTTTTTCGCCGCAATATGGACATTCTGTTTCACACACTCCGGTAAATTGATAAATACCAGCCAAAACGAAAGCTACAGAAAAAAGTAACCCTATAAATATCCCAAAGCTACCTGCAATACTGCCACCTGCTATCATACACACCGGTGCAACAAGGCAAAGAACAACTCCGAGAAATATGTTCTTCTTCGGCTCACAAACAGTTGTCTTTTTATTGCTGTCAAGTGATGATAAATATTTCTTCATCTGACTCATCTCCGTTAAATTTGCTGATATTACAGACAGTATATACCCCAAGAATTCAAATGTCAACACTGCTTTTTACTACATTCATCCCATTCATTTGTAAAGTAAATTCTTTTACATGACAAGTGGAAAACTTTTCATCAACTTTGTAACTTTTTAAGTAAAAAAGGCGAAAATCACTAAGTTTTCAATGTTTTTAACATAGTTTTCATAAAAAATGACCTAAAGCTAACAGTTTCAGGTGTTAATTTTTACTCTGTAAAGTTATACTGCTTTACATGCATTTTGTCAAAATATTGCTTATTTTCTGCCGGTTGAACCGAATCCGCCTGCCCCTCTGACTGTTTCACCCAACTCATCAACAACGTCAAATGCGGCTGTTACATAAGGCATGATCAGAAGCTGAGCAACCCGCTCACCGTGTTCAATTATCTGAGCAGTTTTACCGTGATTGTGAAGTGCAACCATAAGTTCACCGCGATAATCACAGTCAATAACACCCACCTTATTTGCAGGTGCAAGTCCCCTTTTGCTTGCAAGACCGCTTCTCGCATGAACCAAACCGGCATATCCGAGCGGCAGTTCCATCGCAATCCCTGTATGCACAAATTGAGTTTCGCCCGGTTCTATTGTCAGACTTTCATCAAGGCAAGCATATAAATCTGCTCCTGCCGCAAACTCTGAGCCATATGTCGGCACAATTGCATTTTCATTTAATTTCTTAATTTTCACATCAAACTTATTCATCTATTCTGTCCTCGCTCCATCTGATAATTTTATTTTCTTTCATCGAATTCTGAACATCAATTATACGCTGATTGCTTGAGCCTTTAAATCTCAAGGTTAAGTCTTTCTTTTCTTCAACAAACTTGCCATCAACAAGGATATCAATACAGTCAAGCATGCGCTTTGTTATTGAAAAATCGCAAAGTCTGCCTGTAAGCAGATCTGTATCATATGTATATCCTGTATAACACCAGATGTCCTTTTGCGGATATTCCTGCTTGATTCTTTCAAGCAAGCCGCAAAGCACTTGTTGATTTACAGGTTCAAACGGTTCACCGCCAAGCAGCGAAAATCCTTTTATATAATCAGCTTTTAATGCTGCTATGATGCGCTCTTCTGTTTCCTTTGTAAACGGTTCACCGTAATTGAAATCCCATGCTTCCTGATTGAAACAGTTCTTGCAATGATGAGTGCATCCGCTGACAAACAATGATACTCTGACTCCGGGTCCGTTGGCGACATCAAAGGGTTTTATTGTTGCATAATTCATCTGTCATTCTCTCCTTTCGTAACTTGATACATCCAATTGCTGTAAAGCTATCATACTTTACAGTGACATTAATATGGCTGAAAACACTGCCAAATAGGATTGCAACTCAGCCTAATCTGCGGACGAAAACTCCCTAATATAGCGGCTTTTCCCGCATACATCTATACTATTCACTCTTGACTATTACTTATCTTAAAAAGCAGCTCCACTGTAAAGTGAAACTGCTTTACATGATTGCTGATTACAGATGAAGAACTCTTGCTTTAATTTCTTTGGTCTTACCCACATTCCAGAAGTTTTCGCCAAGATAACCACAGGTTCTTCTTGTAACATTCATCTTTCTTTGGTCTTTGTTGCCGCAATTCGGACATTCCCACTCAAGGTCATCGTTGATTATAATCTCACCGTCGAAACCACATTCATGGCAGTAGTCGCTCTTTGTGTTAAACTCAGCATACTGAATGTTATCATAAATGAACTTAACAACTTCTTCAAGTGCTTCAAGGTTGTTGCGCATATTCGGAATCTCAACATACGAAATCGCACCGCCCGAAGAAATCTGCTGGAACTGACTTTCAAATGTGAACTTAGAGAATGCGTCGATGTCTTCTCTGACGTCAACATGATATGAATTTGTATAATAACCCTTGTCGGTAACGTCCTCAATTGTGCCGAAACGTTCTTTATCGATTCTCGCAAAACGATAGCAAAGAGATTCTGCAGGTGTTCCGTAGAGAGCAAACCCAAGACCTGTTTCCTTCTTCCATTTTTTACAATGCTCGTTCATTGTTTTCATGACTTTCACTGCAAAATCGGTTCCGTTAGGGTCAGTGTGACTAACACCTTTCATAAGTTTCGTACACTCATAAAGTCCGATATAACCGAGCGAAATTGTTGAATATCCATTATACAGATACTTGTCAATAGTTTCACCCTTTTTAAGCCTTGCAATTGCACCATACTGCCAATGAACAGGACTTGTATCGGAAATGATACCTTTAAGCGCATTGTGGCGGCACATTAGCGCCTCAAAGCAAAGCTGAAGCCTTTCCTCAAACAATGCCCAGAATTTTTCTTCATCGCCTTTTGCGATGATTGCAATCTGCGGCAGGTTGATGCTTACAACGCCCTGATTGAATCTGCCCTCGAATTTATAGTTGCCGTTTTCACCTTTCCACGGTGAAAGGAATGAGCGGCATCCCATCGGTGCAAACACATTGCCTTCGTAGTTTTCGCGCATCTTCTTTGCAGAAATATAGTCAGGATAGAGTCTTTTTGACGAGCATTTAACAGCAAGTTTGGTGATATAATCATACTTACCGCCCTTAAGGCAGTTGTGTTCATCAAGAACATAAACAAGTTTCGGGAATGCAGGTGTAACATAAACACCCTTTTCATTCTTGATTCCCTGATAACGCTGACGAAGAATCTCTTCGATAATCATGGCATTTTCTTCGATGTATTCATCATTTTCCTTAAGGTTAAGGAAAATCGTTACAAACGGTGACTGACCGTTGGTAGTCATAAGAGTGTTGATCTGATATTGAATGGTCTGAACACCCGAACGAAGTTCATCGTTGAGTCTTTCGGCGACAATATGTTCAATCTGCTCAGCAGTCAGTTCGTCCTTAAATCTTTCTGTAAGACGCTTTTGAAACTTAACCTTGCTCTTTCTAAGGTATTTACCAAGATGGCTGATATCAACAGATTGACCACCGTATTGGCTGCAAGCGACAGATGCGATAATCTGAGTCATGATATTACATGCAACCTGAAAGCTTTTCGGACTTTCGATAAGTTTACCGTTCATAACCGTGCCGTTGTCGAGCATATCACCTATATTGATAAGACAGCAGTTGAAAATCGGCTGAAGGAAATAGTCAGCATCATGGAAATGGATTGCACCATCATCATGAGCCTTTGAGATGTACTCAGGAAGTAAGACACGGCGCGTAAGGTCCTTTGATACCTCACCCGCAATAAGGTCGCGCTGAGTTGCGGCCATAACTGCATCCTTATTGGAATTCTCTTCCATAACGTCCTTATTGCTGTTTTTAATAAGCGATAAAATTGAATCATCAGTGGTATTTGCCTTTCTGACGAGCGCTCTGTTATAGCGATAAAGGATATAGGCTTTCATGAGGTTATATTTGCCCGTTTCCATGAGTTTCTCCTCAACGATATCCTGGATATCCTCAACAAGAACTCTTTTCTTATTCTTCGTGCTGACATAATCAGCAATTTCTTCCATCTGAGCATCCGTAATTCTATCGCACTCTTCAACAGCATCATTTGCCTTAGACAAAGCGACAATAATTTTAGTACGGTCAAAATCAACAGTTGTTCCGTCGCGTTTTATAACCTTCATTTGTGTTTTCCTCCTAAATCTATAAAAAACGCATGCGTTTGTTCGCTACATTATAATACCTCTTATTTTGTGGTTTGTCAATCATCAAAGCACAAGATTTTGTGTTTTGTTTAACTGCACAAAATTAAGAGGAAAATATATGCAAAGTATACACAATCATACAAAATGTGCACAACTCTTTTCTGCGTGCTCATTAATAATAGTCTTTATTTTGTGTTAAGTCAAGCATAAAACACAAGATTTTGTACTTTTGGCTGTTTGCATAAAAAACACAGAGCAATATTGTTAATTTATCTACACCGATTTTTTGCAATTGCTATTGACAAACCCATCAACATGTGCTCACCGCTGATTTGTACTGCGCACGGGTACTTGCGTACGGCTATGATGCGGGGAAGATTTGTACACGCTGTGAGATATAGTCCGCAAAGGAAGATTGATGAGGAATGAGGAACGGCGATCGCGGTGAAAGTGTCGGCTGACTTTTAATCGTTCATCAGCGAAGAAAACTTGTTTGCTATTTGTAGCAAATATATTTTATAATATTGCAATCCCGTAGTTTGGCTCATGGCCTACTACGGGATTATAATTTTAGAAATCTAGCCGTTGGTTATTATTTTCCTGCACAGTTGAAGTTATCAAATATAATGAATAGTGGCATTTAAAAGACTGTCATTTCCATTACCTATTGAAATATTTTCCCATTGCTCCCGAGAACCCATGTAGTATACATCTTTAAGTTTGCTGCAATCATAGAACGTATAACCGCCTATACTTGTTACACTGTCGGGAATTATTATACTTGTCAGCAGTTTGCAACCGCAAAATGCACCCAAAACAATTTTTGTTACACCGTCTGGGATTGTGATACTTGTCAGCGATGTGCAATCTTCAAATGCCTCCTCACCAATTTCCGTTACACTGTTCGGGATTGTGATGCATGTCAGCGATGTGCAATCTTCAAATGCCTCCTCACCAATTTCCGTTACACTGTTCGGGATTGTGATGCATGTCAGCGATGTGCAATTTCTAAATACCATCTCACCGATTTTCGTTACACTACTCGGGATTGTTATACTTATCAGCGATCTGCAACCTTCAAATGTACAATAACCTATCTCCGTTACACTATTCGAGATTTTGATACTTATCAGCGATGTGCAACCGTAAAATGCCTCCTCACCAATTTCCGTTACACTGTTCGGGATTGTGATGCATGTCAGCGATGTGCAACTTCTAAATGCACACTCACCAATTTTCATTACACTGTTCGGAATTGTTATACCTGTCAGCGATGTACAACCTCCAAATGCATACTCACCGATTTCCGTTACACTGTTCGGGATTGTATAATCTTTTTTATTGCCGATAATAGGATATCGAACTAATCTTGTTTTGCTTTTGTTAAATAACACGCCGTCTTCATCGCTCGCATAATGAGCATTGTCGTCAGCAACTACTATTTTGGTTAATGAATCAAATACAAAATTGCCGATTTTTGTTACACTGTTCGGGATTGTGATACTTGTCAACAACGTGCAACCGTAAAATGCTCTCTCACCGATTTCCATTACACTGTCGGGGATTGTGATACTTGTCAGCGATGTGCAACCGCTAAATGCCTCCTCACCGATTTCCGTTACGCTGTTCGGGATTGTGATACTTGTCAGCAATGTGCAATCTTCAAATGCCCTCTCACCTATTTCCGTTACACCGTTCGGGATTGTTATACCTGTCAGCGATGTGCAATTTCTAAATACCATCTCACCGATTTTCGTTACACTGCTCGGGATTGTGATACTTGTCAGCGATGTGCAATTTTCAAATGCACAATCACCTATCTCCGTTACACTGCTCGGGATTGTGATACTTGTCAACAACGTGCAACCGTAAAATGCTCTCTCACCGATTTCCATTACACTGTCGGGGATTGTGATACTTGTCAGCGATGTGCAACCGCTAAATGCCTCCTCACCGATTTCCGTTACGCTATTCGGAATTGTGATACTTGCCAGCGAAGAACAATAATCAAATGCATTACAACAGATTTTCGTTACACTGTCGGGGATTGTGATACTTGTCAGCGATGTACAACCGCTAAATACATACCCACCGATTTCCGTTACACTGTTCGGGATTGTGACACTTGTCAGTGACCAGCAATCATCAAATGCCCCCCAATCAATTTCCGTTACGCTGTTCGGGATTGTGATACTTGTCAATGATGTGCAACCACTAAATGCTCTTTCTCCTATTTTCGTTACAGGATAGTCTTCAATTGTATCGGGAATGATAAATTCCCCCTCTGCTGAGTCATATATATGTTTTATTGTCACTTTACCATTATGAATTTCGTAATCCATGTTTTCTTTTATATTAGCCATTGTCTTTTCTCCCATATATTTTTCGTTTTATATCTAAAAAACTGTATGTTAGTATATCATATACAGCAACATAATGCAAACAAAAATTTTCTTTCATGAAAAAATTCAACTAATAACTGACTTCCTCTGCGGACTCGATCTTATCATCAGTACAATTCTCCCCGCAATATGAGCCGTGCGCAAGCACCTGCGGACTGAATCTTACCGTCACGCACAATCTTTCCCGCATCCATACACAAAAAACAAAACCGAGGAACTTGTCCTCGGTTTGGAATTCAATTCAATTTCAGTTGTTGCCGAAAATGTTTCTGCCCTTAAAAATCGGGAGAACATCGCTTTCATCCTCCTCCGGATCATCAAAAATTGATGTCGACTTTTTCGGAGTTTCAACAACGTCATATTCAGCTGTGTTTTCTGATACATCTTCTTTTTCTGTCGGCTCGGTCTGTGCGGTCGGCTGCTGAACTGAGAAGATATCTTCAAATGCTCTTTCAGGTGCTTCACTCGGCTGTTGTGCAGGCTGCTGAGTTCCCTGCTGTGCTGAGCCGAAAGCTGCCATAAATGATCTGCCGAATTCGCTCTTCGGCTCTGACGGGTTGGAATCAATTGCAGTGAAAATTGACTGACCCTCACTCTTTGGCTTTGTTGACTGGCTGATGAAGGTTCTCTGCTGAGCCTGTGCTCTTGCTGTTGCCTGAGCAGCCGCTTTCGGCTGTTCGGGTTCAGCCGGTGCAGCTTCATCGTCAGAACCTGTGAAACCGGTTGCAATAACAGTGATGAGCATCTCATCGCCCATATCCTCATCAAATACTGAACCGAAGATAATGTTAGCATCTGGATGCGTTGCCTGTGTAACAAGGTCGCCGGCCTGCTCAATCATATCAAGTGACATATCGCTTGAGCATGTAACGTTGATGATTACACCGCTTGCGCCGTCAATTGCAGTTTCAAGAAGCGGACTTGTGATTGCCTGTTTGGTTGCTTCATTGGCACAGTCTGCACCTCTGCCGCGACCGATACCCATATGTGCGCGGCCTGCATCTTTCATTACGCTCTTGATATCTGAGAAGTCGAGGTTGATGTAACCCGGAACCTTGATAGTGTCTGAAATACTCTTAACACCCTGCCACAAAACTTCGTTTGCTTTGCCGAAAGCATCTTTCATGCTCAAAGACTTGTCGCCGAGAAGTTTAAGTCTTTCATTCGGGATAACGATAAGACTGTCAACATGCTTCTGAAGTTCTTTAATGCCTTCTTCAGCCTGTCGCATGCGCCTTTTGCCTTCAAATTTAAACGGCTTTGTAACAATACCTACAGTAAGTGCGCCAAGTTCTCTTGCAACTTCTGCAACAACAGGAGCCGCACCTGTGCCTGTACCGCCGCCCATGCCTGCGGTAATGAATACCATATCAGTTGAACGAAGTGCATCAGCGATTACATCACGGCTCTCCTCAGCAGCCTTTCTGCCGACTGTGGGATCTCCGCCTGCACCCATGCAACCTGTCACCTTTTCACCAATCTGAATTTTATGTGTTGCCTGAGAATTTTCAAGAATCTGTCTGTCAGTATTGATAGTCAGAAATTCAACACCGAAAACACCGGCCTCAACCATGCTGTTGACTGCGTTTCCGCCGCCGCCTCCGACACCGACTACCTTGATCTGATTATATGCGATGTTGTCGTTGTCCATAACGAAGCTCATTTTACTTCCTCCTTGTCAAACTTTTTTATTGTTAGCCAAACTTGTTTATAGGATATTTCGTATTATTATAACACGAGTTTAAACAAAAAACAATAATAAATCGTTCATATCTTGCCGATTTTTTCACTATTTTTTGTTAAAAAACAACAGAAGCTTAAAATTATGTAAGTTCACCGTCTTTTAAAATTGCTCTGTCGGAATATCTCAAATCAATATAATACTTGCTTCCCGACTTGATTTTACTGTCGATTGTCATTTGCGCAAGCTTAAGTCTGCGTTCAAAATCAGTTCCGCTTTCAACATAAATCTTTATTTTGCTGTCACAAGTGATGCAAATTTCATCAAGCTTATTCAAATTTATTACCGTACAGTTCTTTAGTCCTACTTTTTCAATTGCTGAAATGAGTTGTTTGGCCGTTTCATATTTTTCTTCGTTCTTTTCATTAGGGACAAAGTTTTCCCCGACTTCATATTGCTGCTCGGTAAATCCATCGAGTCTGTATTTGCCCGACTTCACCTTTTTCTTTTTATCGGAAACTACCTTTCCGCTTTCATCAACACAAATATAATTTGTTCCGTTCGATATCAAATATTTTTCGTCAGTTTCCGTAATCTTAAGATTCAGTGTTGACGGAAGATCAAAATCAATTTCAACCGTTTTTATATAAGGCAGCAGCTTACTTATAGTTTTGGCTGTTTTGCCTTTTCTGATACGGAACATGTTTTCACCTTTGACAATTTCGCCGGCTTTTAGAACTTCCTCTTGCTTGTAGCTTGAAAGTCCTTCAACATTTATTGTTTCTATCGGCGCACCGTGAGCATAACAATAGATCAATAATGCAGAAACAGCACAAACAATAAGCACTGCAACACTTATCACTGCATAAAACTTGCCGTTTCGTCTTGTCTTTTTTGAGCGTTTTTTTCTTATATCATCCTCTGACTCGCCCTTTGTTGTTCGGTTGATATAATCTTCATTTGAGCGCTGAACCTTTTTTCTGCGGCTGGCTTCTGCCTTAAGTTCTCGCTCACGCATTTTTTGCGTCTGCTTTTTGTCAATCGGTCGGCTGCTTTTCTTTTTCTGCTGAACAGGCCTGCCTTTATTCTGCGAACTGCGTTGTTTTGCGGCTGCATTACCTGCACTTTTATTTGCTGAAGCAGTCTTGACGTTCTTATTTTTTGTTTTCTTTTTCTTTTTCGCTTTTGATGTATCTGTCTTCTTTGTGCCCTGCTGCCTTTTGTCGGACGACTGCATTTTGCGCTGCGGTTCAGCTCTTTTCTGAGCTGACGCACGAACCGATTCCCCCGATGTATTCATGAAAATTGAATCATCATATGCACTCTTAGGCGAATACTTTTCATAGGAATAATCATCTCCGGGATAGTCATATCTCACAGAGCCGAAACCACTCGGATTATAATTACCTCTTCTTCTTACCCCGCTTGTTTCGGCGGAATGAAAAATAGAATCCGATCTTTGCCTTGACCTTCCTTGCGATGGCATAGGTTCGTATTTATATGATGTTTTAGGGGCATAATCGCTGTAATTTTTCATTGCCTCATCTTTTGCATCTTTCCAGCTGAAAGAATCCGTTGATTCCTCCGAACCATTATTCGAGCCTGAATTTTCCCAATCCTGCACTTCATTCACCTCTTTCTATATCCGCTCCTACATTTCTCAAACAATCTTCGATTTTCTCATATCCTCTGTCTATATGTTTAACTCCGCTGATTACGGTTTTGCCTTTTGCCGCAAGTCCTGCAACAACCAATGCCGATCCGCCTCTGAGGTCAATGGATTCAACATTTGCACCGTAAAGAGTATCCACTCCGTCGATAATCGCAACTCTTCCCTCAACCTTGATGTTTGCGCCCATTCTCACAAGTTCGCTGACATGCTTATATCGGCTTTCAAAAATATTTTCAACAACAACGCTCGTTCCCCTTGCCTTGCACAGCATCGTCATAACAGGTGCTTGCGCATCTGTCGGGAAACCGGGATATGGCATTGTTCTTATATCGCGCACGCATTTTAATCTGCCGTCTGATATTATTCTGACACTGTTGCTGTCGGTTCGTATCTCACAGCCCGCTTTTTCAAAAACAGAATTAACTGACATGAAATGAGATGGATCAACCTTTTTCAACAACACGTCACCGCCTGCTGCACCGACTGCCGACATATATGTTAAAGCAACGATTCTGTCGGAAATGACTGTATGTTCAGCGGAGAACGCTTTTTTCACCCCGTCTATAACAACCGTACCCTCAGGTTCAACCGAAACACGGCATCCGCACTTATTAAGGAAAGCAGCAAGGTCAGTAATTTCGGGTTCTCTTGCTGCATTAAGAATAACTGTTCTGCCTCTTGCAAAAACCGATGCCAATATAATATTTTCAGTCGCTCCCACACTCGGAAACGACAGACTGATTGTTGCCGCCTTAAGCGGCAGTTCAGCTTCACAGCTTAAATTTCCAAAGCTTTCATCAATCTTAACTCCGAGCGCACGAAATGACGAAAGATGCAGATCAATCGGGCGCAGACCTATCTCACAGCCGCCCGGCAATGAAAGTTCAGCTCTTCCGAGTCTGCTGATTACCGAGCCAAGAAACACAATTGATGAGCGCATTTCACGCATAAGGCTTGTGGGTATATTATAACATGATACGTTTCTTGAATCAACCGTCAGTGTGTGATTTTCTCTTTTCACCTCACAGCCGATATGCTCAAGTATTTTTATCGCTGCATCAACATCGGTAAGTTTCGGGCAATTATGTATTACGCTCACTCCGTCAACAACAACGCAGGCCGCCAAAATCGGAAGTACGCTGTTTTTTGAGCCTTGTATGTCAATTTCTCCCCGAAGCTTATTTCCGCCGTTAATAACAATACTTTCCATGCATTATCACACCTTCATCAAAGGATAATCTACGTTATCCTATGCGAAAATATGATTATCGGTGAATTTAGTGGTTTTTATCAGTTGTTTTCGCAAGCGAAACCACTATATCGGTGATGGTATTTTTAGCATCAACAAGTGCCATGTTCCTTGCATTTCTGCCGATGGATTCAAGTTCACTTTCGCTTGAAATGAGTCTTTCAAACAGTTCAGCCATGGTCTGCTCATTGAGATTTTTCTCTTCGATGATTTCAGCCGCACCGTTGTTAACCAATGCCATTGCATTATGATACTGATGATTTTCCGCAACATTCGGCGACGGAATAAGTATTGATGCTTTCCCAAGTGCTTCGATTTCCGAAAGCGAACTTGCACCCGCGCGGCAAATCACAAGATCTGCCGCAGACATGCATCTGTCCATATCATTTATATATTCACGAATTTCAACATTCTTTGCGCTGTCAAGATCAACACCGTTTTCTTTCAGCTTGTCCGGAACCCATAAGCCATATTGTCCCATTGCATGCAGAAAATATATTTTCTCGTTTTTCCAATGCTTTGAGATAATATCAACCATAGCATTATTGATTGTTTCAGCACCAAGACTGCCGCCCATGGAAAGCACAAGTTTCTGGTCATCTTTGACACCGAGTTCACAGCGGCTAATATCTCTGTCAGCCTTAAGCATCTTATTTCTGACAGGTAAGCCCGTAACAACACACGGATTTTTCGGCTCAAGATATTTCTCAGCGGCTTCAGCAGTGAGCATAACTTTATCAACTTTTTTTGCGAGTGTTTTGTTGGTAACACCGGGGTATGCATTCTGCTCATGAATAGCTGTAGGAATTCCGAGTTTTGCCGCCATTCTCACAACAGGGCCGCTCACATATCCGCCAAAGCCGATTACAACATCAGGTTCAAACTCACGAATAATTTTTTTTGCCTGTGACGATGAACGCAGCAGCTTTGTCACAGTGCCTATATTTCTTTTGATGTTTTCAAAAGTAAGCTGACGATAAAAGCCTGAAATATCAATCGTTGCAAAATCAAAGCCTGCTTCAGGCACAAGCCTTGATTCCATTTTATCTTTAGTTCCGACAAAAAGGATTTTTGCATCGGGATATCTCTGACGTATTTCACCGGCAACTGCAAGCGCAGGATTGATATGTCCGCCTGTTCCACCGGCAGCAAACATAAATTTCATTGAAATGCACCTCATTTTTATTTTGATTTAAAGAATTTAATTAAGCACGAATAGTGAAAAGGCATGATGGCAGGATTGTGCATACAATCAAACGATTCTTACCTTCTCACTATCATATTTCACCTATATTCAGTCCTCAATAAACTTCCAGTTGCAGAATTTCTTTTCCATCCATTCATCAGGATATTTATTGTCAATAAAACGGCTGATTCGGTTCATCGGCGGTTTTCCTCTGTGGCGGTTCGCCCAACGGATGATACACACTGCCGTGCACGAAAGATTGATCGCCATGAAAACAGAAAGCACACTGCACAACACATTCCATAATGTGCCGCTCATACGCACCAAAAGCTTTTTGAGCGGTTTATTCATAAAACGGTCAAAGCCGAATCCCATTGCACCCCATGCAACTGTCATTTTCGGACTGATGAGTCCCTGCAAATTCCAGCGGTGATGTCTGTAATCCCATGCTTTCATGCGTATACCGATTCTTATGACAAGGCCGCAAAGATACTCAACCAGTGAACCCGAAAGCGCAATCAGCGCAACGCGAAGCAGCATCGGTTGACCAACCAAAGCATAATCAACTATATAAAACATGGAGATACCGATTCCATAAACAATGTTGAATGGACCGAGAAGTGCAACAACATGGGTTTCCCATTTGCCTTTATATAACTTACACCAAATTCCCTCGACAATCACACCCAAAACATTTCCGATCATAAACAGGAAAAATATATCTTTAAAACTTATTGTATTCATATTTTACACTCCCATGCTCCGCGGAAACTCCGGACAGCACTTTTTTGTTTTTACGGGTTTACTATTTTTCCGATTTATGGCCTTCTCTAGGTATTATATTTCTGATAGTAAAATAGATAATAAAATCCTGCCATGCTATTTATACTAACCGGAGATTTGTTACTCTTTATCCAAATACGATCGCCTTGAAACTGAAAGAACAACACCCATCTCACAAAGCAGAATGAACAGCGATGTGCCGCCGTAACTGAAGAATGGCAAGGGAACGCCTGTGTTAGGAATTGTGTCCGTAACAACGGCAATGTTCAAAATAACCTGCAAACCGATCTGCATCATGATTCCTATGACAAGCAATGAACCGAAATAATCAGTGGTTTTCGTCGCAATCATAAAACCTCTGACGATGAGCAGAGCGAAAAGGATAATCACAACCATTGCACCGACAAATCCGAGTTCTTCACAAACGATTGCAAAAATAAAGTCATTTTGAGGTTCGGGAACATAGAGAAGTTTCTGCTTGGAATTTCCGAATCCGAGTCCGAACGGTCCGCCCGAACCTATTGCGAAAAGTCCGTTTTTGGTTTGCCAATATGTGGTTTTTCCTACAGTATCCTTTGCCTCCCAAACTGCAACTCTTTCATATGCATAATTTGCAAAGTGTTTAAGCAACTCCGGTTTTTTGACAACTATAATTGTGACAATTACCAATCCTACAGCAACGAAAGCAAAATATTTTTTCTTTACTCCGCCTACCCACATCATTGCAGCACCAATTGTTAAAATCAAAATTGAACCCGAAAGGTGTTTACCTGCAATAACAAAGATGAAGAATACACCAACAACCATCGCAAGCAGAAAAGCGCATTTAAACGGTGTGTCGATCAATCCCAGAAGTTTCTTTTCCGGATTCGTCAGCCGAGTGCAATTCGGTTGAACCGGTTTACCCTTTTCACTTCTCAGCGGTTCATATAAAATACAAAGCAGATATGCCATGAACAGCACCAAAACGAACTTTGCAATTTCAGACGGCTGAAACTGAATCGGTCCGATTTTGATCCAACGTCTGATCGAATCATCGCCGTTTGTGAAAAGAGCCGCAAGCAATAAAATCAATGTAACCGGCACGGCGAAATACGGTGTTACAGCACTGTTCAACACTCTGTAGTCAATTTTACTGATGAAAAACATCATAACAAATCCTGCTGCGCCGAAGCCGAGCTGTTTAAGGAAATATATATTGGCACTGCCTTCATTTCTCGCTGCATATGCATAGCTTGCAGAATACATCATAATAATTCCGAAAGCAAAAAGCAACATAACAAAACAACAAAAAATAACGTCAATACTGCCTGAATGGAAGAATAATCTAAAAAGAGATTTCTGCTCTTTTTTTACGGGACGTCTGCCCTGCACCGGCTGTCTTTTTACTGTTCCGTCTGACATCATACCACCGCCTTTAAATAAATATGTTAAATTAGAATGTTTTTTATTTTGCGGTGAAATACATCAAAATTACACCTATAGCACATCCGCATACGCTTATAATGCTGAATACGGTATCAATTTTCTTTTCGTTCCAACCGCACATTTCAAAATGATGATGAATCGGCGCCATTTTGAAAACCTTTTTGTGTCTTATTTTAATGCTGCCGATTTGAATAACATCGCTGAGAGCCTCAACAACATAGATGATTCCGACAGGAAGCAGAATGATCGGGCAATTGATTGAATATGCAAGAGCAACAATCAAGCCACCGAGGAACATTGAACCCATATCTCCCATCATAACCTTTGCAGGATAGTGATTCCAAACAAGATATCCTGCACATCCTCCTGCAAGAGCAGCTGCAAGAATGCTGACTGATGTCAGCTGATACATCGCCGTCATGACCGCAAACGCAACACCTACAGGAAGCGTTACACCTGCGCAAAGGCCGTCAAGTCCATCGGTAAAATTGACAGCATTGACTGCGCCGTAAATTACACATGCACCGAAAATATAGAAGAAAATATGTCCGGGAACAGAGTCAAGTGAAATTCTGCCAACAAGCGGAATAATCATTGATGTGTTGTTCGAGATGCCAAGCGTTGCAAGATATGCAGCGATGATAAGCACCTGCGGAATCGTCTTTTGGATTTCAGTAAGTCCGAGATTGCGCTTATTTTTGATTTTGATATAGTCATCTGCAAAACCGACCATCGCAAGACAAAGTGCAAGAAGTACACTTGCAATAAGCTTGATGATTTCATCGTTTTTCAATGCCTCATTATCAGAGAAAACCGAGAACGATGAAAACTTGCATATAAGCAATGTTATCACTGCGGCAAAGATTATGCCGATAATAAACATAAAACCGCCCATGGTTGGTGTACCCTGCTTTTTTGCATGCCACTTCGGGCCGATATCAGTCAGAATGTTCTGACCGAATTTCAGCTTGTGCAAAGCCGGTATTAATACTATGCCCAATAATGCCGTAACAATAAAGGCAATTACCGAAGAAATTAATGCTGCAGAAACGTTGTTCATTTTAACATCTCCCTATAAAATTTGTTGTCCGTGTCTGACACTGATTTATTTATATTAACCGCTGACCGATTTATGTGTACATAGCGGTTACTTAGCAAGTTCGGCAACGATTTTTCTTTCATCAAACGGATAACGTTCTGTTCCGATGATTTGTGTTGTTTCGTGACCTTTTCCTGCAAGAAGAATAATATCATCTTTTCTTCCTAATTTCAAGGCAAAAGCAATCGCATCACGTCTGTCAGTTTTAATATATACAGGAATTCGGCTTTTTTTCATGCCTACAAGTATATCATCAATAATTTTTTGCGGATTTTCCGTTCGAGGATTATCAGTGGTAATAACCGCAATATCTGCAAGTGTTGCAGCAGTCATACCCATTTCACTGCGTTTTTGTGTTTCGCGGTCGCCGCCGCAGCCGAATACTGCAATCAGCCTTCCGCTACAAAATCTTTTCAGTGACATAAGCACTGTTCGCAGACCGTCAGCCGTGTGGGCATAGTCAATAATCACCTTGAACGGAAGATTTGTTTCAACAAGCTCCATTCTGCCTTTGACACCGCTGAAACTTTTGAGTGCAATCGAACATTCATCAAGATTTATTCCAAGCTGCACACACGTTATTATTGCCGCGATTGAGTTTTTGACCCAAAAGTCACCTTGAAGATTCAGCCTGAAAGTATGAATCAGACTGTTGGCAACAAGCGCATATACCGTACTATCCGGAAGGCAACGAATATTTTTTGCCGTGAAATCTGCATCATCGCTTTTTGCTGAAAATGTTATCACCCTGCCGCTGCATTTTTTCGCGAAATCTGCGGAATGCTCATCATCAAAATTTATCACCGCAGATTTGCAGTTTTCAAAAAGTGACAGCTTTGCATTTTTATAGTTCTCAAAAGTCTTATGATAGTCCAGATGATCCTCTGTCAGATTCGTGAACACACCGACCTCAAACTGCAAACCATAAAGTCTTTGCTGAGCAAGCCCCTGTGATGATGCCTCGATAACACAGTATTCTGCTTTGCTTTCGACAAGCCTTGACAGCATTTGATAAAGCGAAAAACAATCGGGCGTTGTCATTTCTGACTCCTGCTCACCGTCAATTTTATTGACCACAGTACCAATAAGTCCTGATTTTCTGCCGCTCATTTCAAGGATGAAATTTGTCATTGCAGTTACCGAAGTTTTACCGTTAGTACCTGTTACTGCAATCAGTTTCAGTTTTTCATCAGGCTTTGAAAAATAACTTCGGCAAAGTTGTGCATATGCTTTTCTTGTGTCGTCCACGGTGATGCAGTTTTCGCAAAGTTTTTCTTTTGCAACAACTGCCACCGCTCCGTTTTCGATTGCCTGTGTCACAAACTGCTTTGCATTGTCGTGACAGACAAAGATACTTTTGTCGATACACTTTCGTGAATCGTCAGTGATAAAATTGATTTCTTCGTCCTTGCCTTTATAAACGACATTTACTGAAATAAGTAAATCTGAAAGCTTCATTCATGACCTCCGCTTGCGGTCGATTGCCGATTGGGATGATAATCAGCTTAATCGACTGTCTTGGTTGTTGAGTGGAAATATACGGTAACGCTTGAACCTTTTTGGACTTCCGTATCTTTCGCAACACTCTGATTATAAGCTACCGCACTCGCTTCACTTGCAGGGCCGGAAATAATCAGGTTAATTCCGACATCATGAGCCTTTTGGTTCGCCTGACTCGCGCTCATGCCTATGAAACTCGGCATTTTAACAACCTCTGCTTTGGAATCTTTATCTGTGTATACAATGATAACACCATTGTCAGGTATTGACTGACCTGCCGCAGGTACTTGTGAAGTAACGCTTTCCCCGCTGCCGATTACTTTAACAGTAAATCCTAAGCTTGCAGCTGAAACCTTAGCCTTACTTACACTTTCGCCAACAAGGTTCGGTGCAGTCTTACTTACTGATGCAAGTTCTTTTGCTGTGTACTGTGGCTCAACATTCAGATACTTGAGTGTTGATTCCATAACCTCACGTGCTATCGGAGCAGCCAAAACACCGCCGCCTCTGTATTCTCCCGGCGGTTCGTCAACACCAACAAGTATTGCAACCTCAGGATCATTAGCAGGTGCAAAGCACATGAATGAAGCAACATACTTCATCTGCTCACTTTCTTCTTTGCTGTCCAGCTTTTCGCTTGTTGCAGTTTTTCCCGCAACTCTGTATCCGGGAATGTATGCGTTTTTACCTGTACCGCCCTCAACAACAGCTTCCATCATCTGTCTGACGGTTTTCGCAGTATCCTCTGATATTACCTGACGTTTAACAACAGGTTCTGTTTTTGAAACAATATTGCCATCTTTGTCAACAACACTGTCAACAACATAAGGCTGCATGAGTTTGCCGCCGTTTGCGATTGCACAGCCTGCCGTTATCATCTGAATCGGACTGAGTCTGACGGACTGACCGAAAGATGTACTTGCAAGGTCAACAATGCTCATTTTGCTTTTAGCATGATATACAGGATAGGCTTCACCCGTGACATCAATACCTGTTCTTTCAGTAAATCCGAAAGCCTCAAAATATTTGTAATAGGTTTCAACACCTAACTTTTGACCGACATTGATGAAAAACGGGTTGCAGGAATTCATCAAGCCCTGTGTAAAGGTCTGCGTTCCATGGCCGTTTGTATTTGCGCAGTGAATGGTTGTGCCCTTAACGACCTCATATCCGCCTGTGCAGGTATATGTAGTTTTAAGGTTTGCAACACCCTCTTCAAGTGCAGCTGCGGCAGTAAATATTTTGAAAGTTGAACCAGGCTCAAAAGTATTTGTAACACAATCGTTGTTCCACTGATCATAAAGTGCATTGGTTCGCATTTGTTTATATTCATCGGTATCTTTATACTGATTGAGTTTTTTAATTGCAGACTCATCCAGCAGAGTATATGGATCGTTAAGATCGAAATCCGGCTTATCGGACATTGCCAAAACAGCACCTGTTTTAACATCCATCACAACACCGTAAACACCTTTTGCGCCTGTATTTTTCAGTGCCTGTGAAAGCGCATTTTCAAGATAAAGCTGAATGTTTGAATCAATGGTCAGAACAACACCGTTACCCTCTGATGCATCAAAGACTGTTTCGTAGCTTGAATCGATTGCATTGTTTGATGCGTCTTTTGCTGTTACTCTGCGTCCGTTTTCACCTTTGAGCACATCGTTGTACTTCATCTCAACACCTGTGATACCGTCGCCCTCATTGTTTATAACTCCGATAACGGATGAAGCAAAATGATTATCAGGGTAAATTCTCTGGGTGTCATTTTCATATCTAAAGAATTTGCTTGTTTCGATATCAACCTCTTTATGCTTCTTTTTAGTATAAGCGTATACATACCTTGTTCCGAAAAGTTCATCAAGAGCAAGTCTTGTTGTGGCATCAATATCTTTCTTGATTCTGACATAATAGCTGTCTTTTTTTGTGAGCATTTCTTTTATGTCTTTTTTCTTTTCGCCGAGTATTTTAGCAATTCCTTCACTGAGGTATTCATAATATTTCTCGCGTTCCGCATCTGCTCTTGAGGTATCGACCTCGTCAGTGCCTTTAATTTTTTCGTTATATACTTTGAACTTGCTGTAAATTGATGCCGGATCAACAATAAGTATCCACGCTGACGAACTTCTTACAAGAGGATTCATATTAGCATCATAAATCGTTCCTCTGTTTGCAGGGATAATTTCATCATAAAGCTGACCTGCTTCTGCCTGTGCTCTGTAATCATCGCCTTGAACAAAAATTATGAATCCGACTCTGATAATACCAACGAGCACAAACAGCAGTAAAACAAGCGCAACTGCACTTCTTGCTCGCAACTTATAGCCGCGGTCTGCTCTTTTTGGCGTAACATTTTTAATGTACATTCAATCTTCACACTCCGTTTCTGTAATAAAATATTGTTTTACTTTCAATTGGTAACTATTTCTGAAAGTGACCACTGTGAGAAGTTATTTGCCATATGTTTCCCCGCCTGCGGCAGGGGGGAACACAAATTAAACTCCGCATATTGTCGAACAAATGAAAAGTTATTGGTAACTTCCTTAGACGCAAAAACGGCATCTAAAATGATGTCCGTTTTTTATTCATTATAACTATATTCAAATCTTCAACGAAATATATTAATTTTCAGTTTTTCTCGCCTGAAACTATAATTTCATTTTCATCAGCTGTATTAACATAAAGTTTATTTTCATCGGAAATTTTAACCATTCCGAGTTTCTCAACTGCAATTTCCTCAATCCTGTCAACCGAAACAAGTTTGGCAAGTCTTGCCTCTACTTCTGTTTTTTGGTCAAGATAAACTCCAAGCAGTTCCTGCTGATCGCGAAGTTCGAATCTGGATGAACGAACAAGTGTAAAACTATTGCAAAGCACTGCAAAAAGTGCAATCGCCAAAACAACCGGTATTGAGAATTTTGCAATTCTCGCATAAGAACCCTTTTCCTGTTGACGCACATTCGGTCTTTGCTTTTTGAGTTTTTTTAATTCCGGTTTTTTCTCATCTTCAGGCTTTCTTTGCGGTGCAGTGTTCGGAACTGAATTCGGTACCGCATTTGTTGTGTAATATTCATATGCCAAATTATCTGCTGCCATCTTTCTCTCTCCTTTATAAATCTTATCCCTTGGCAATTATTCAAGAAATAGGGGTTATCTATGTGATAAATCAATTATCTTTTAATTTAATTATTGAGCGCAGTGTCGCGCTTCTTGAACGCGGATTCTCTTCAAGTTCCGCCTCTCCTGCTTTAACATATTTGAACGCAAGTTTTCCTCTCGGTGTTTTTCCGCAAACACAAATCGGAAAATCCGGCGGACAAGTGCAGCCTTCGCAAAATGATGCAAAACGCTGCTTAACCATTCTGTCCTCCAATGAGTGGAAAGTTATTATCGAAAGTCTGCCATCAACTGCAAGGCAGTCAAACATATCATCAAGCGAACTGTTCAGCTTGTCCAATTCGCCGTTAACTTCAATGCGCAGTGCCTGGAATGTTCTTCTTGCAGGATGTCCGCCTGTTCTTCTTGCTGCCGCAGGAATGGAGTTTTTAACAAGTTCCGCAAGCTGAAGTGTTGTTGTTATAGGCGCAAGCTGTCTTTCTCTTACAATATTTCTTGCAATATTTCTTGCAAACTTCTCTTCGCCGTAGCGTTGAATAATAAATGCAAGCTGTCTTTCATCAAGCGTATTGACAAGGTCAGTAGCCGACTGCCCCTCTTGTGACATTCTCATGTCAAGCGGTGCGTCATTATGAAACGAAAAGCCTCTCTCGGCAGTGTCAAGCTGATGTGAACTGACTCCGAGGTCGGCAAGCATACCGTCCGCCTTTTCGATTCCAAGTGAGGACAGTATGCTTTTGATATGGTCAAAATTATCGTGAACTATGGTTACGGACGGAAACCTACCCAGCCTTTCATGCAAAACTCTGACAGCATCCGGATCCTGGTCAATAGCAATGAGTCTGCCTGTTGTGAGTTTTTCTGCAATGCAGATGCTGTGACCTCCGCCGCCTGCGGTACAGTCAACATATACACCATCGGGTTTGATGTTAAGTGAGTCTATTGTTTCGCGGCGTAGTACGCTTTTATGTGAAAATTCCATGATTATTCACCGTCATTGTTAAGTTTAAAGAAACGGCCGTCGCCTCTGTATTTAAAGCCTTGATAGTTTTCTGAAACAACTGCTTCTTCTTCGGCTGTGCTCTCATCAAAGATTTCTTGGTAGTATTCTGCATAGGCTTCGGGATTCCAGATTTGGATATATTCGCCTACACCCACAAACAGACATTCTTTCTCAAGACCTGCCAATTTTAAGATGTTTGAGTTGATACAGATTCTGCCCTGCGAGTCTACTGAAACCTGTATCGCATTGGCACAGCTTTTGAAAAGCTGCCTTTCACGGAGAATTTCATTTGTATACGGCGAAAGTTCCGCTTCAACCTTTTTTTCAAAAGCCTCTTCAGTGAAGCAATCGACGTGTGAAAATTTTGACGGCTTAACTCTGATTATAAAATTATCTCCTAGTTTTTCACGAAGCTTAACAGGAACAAAAACCCTGTTCTTTGTGTCAAGATTATGCTCGTAATTTCCTATTTGGGAAAACAGGTTCAAAATTTTCACCGTCCTTTTCAAAAATCTATGGTACAACTCCCCACCAAGTTATCACTCGACTGACATCTTCCACCACAAAAACAATTATATATTCCAAAATGGCGATTGTCAAGAATAATCAATGAAAATCGGGATAAAAAATAGAACAAAAAAAACGCCTTAAATAAGACGTTTTACACAAATATTCAATTTTAGCAATTTGAAATATCTTTGGTGGTGATGAGTGGTGGAAAGGGGAATAATTTCAACATTTCAATTGAACCGACGAATTATCCGCATGTCATATCCGTTACAGTCTGCGGCAATATTTGTGGGATTTTTAAGTAATATGTAATAAGGAATAGTGAAGAAGTGTGGTCGCGGATAATCTAAGATATATCTTTTAGCTATTTATCCGAGAAAACAAACAACAGACATCTGTTAGAATTTATTATAATAAATTTCTATAAATCAATTGCTATCTATCTTCTGCGGTCGAAAACCTAACCGTTGCCGATTATTTTCTCCGCAACCTCACTTCTTCACTATTACCTTTTACTTATTACCTGTGCGTAGCACTGTCCTCATGCCGGACTGGCAG